>JAHFFM010000030.1 GCA_023247935.1 Candidatus Omnitrophota bacterium
TGCGGACAGGTTTCAGCGGTAATTTTGGAGCCTTCCGATTTGGCCGTGCGGATCACTTCGAGTGACCGCTGGCTAGAAATATGGCAAAAATGAAGCCTGCCGCCCGTCAAATCCGCCAGTTGAATGTCACGCGCCACTTCCACACTTTCCGCTTCAACCGGAATTCCCGGAAGCCCGAGTTTGGTTGAAACTAAACCTTCGTTCATGCACCCGCCGCAAAAAAGCCCTTCGTCCTGACAATGCACCATGATCACCAGGTCAAACTTTTTCGCGTATTCCAAAGCGCGGCGCAGAATATTCGAATCCGTGATCGGACGGCCGTCGTCAGACAAAGCCACGGCGCCGCCTTTTTTAAGCTCGCCAAATTCCGTTAAATCTTTTCCTTCCTGCCCCATGGTCACGGCACCTACCGGCCACAGCTGAATCAAATTCAGCCGGCCAGCCTCCTGTCTCATAAATTCCATGTCCGAGCGGCTGTCCGCCACAGGCTGGGTGTTTGGCATCGGACACACACCCGTAAACCCGCCTTTCACCGCCGCGCGAAGACCTGTTTCAATCGTTTCTTTGTATTCAAAACCGGGCTGCCTAAAATGAACGTGCACGTCAATCAAACCCGGCGTCACAAATTTTCCCTTCGCGTCAATGGTTTGATCCGCTTTTTCAGCGATGGAAGCGGCTACTTTTACAACGCGATCGCCGTCGACAAGAATGTCTTTAACGCCGTCGATTTTATTGACGGGGTCCACCACATGTCCGCCTTTAATTAAAATTTTCATCCGCGTTCCACCAAAGTTGTTAAAAATAAAACCGCCATTCTCACGGCGACGCCGTTGGTCACCTGCTCCAAAATCACCGACTGCTCGCCATCCGCCACTTCCCCTGAAAGCTCCACTCCGCGGTTGACGGGCCCCGGATGCATCACCATCACGTCCTTTTTGGCTTTTTTCATGCGCTCATTGGAAATGCCGTATTCGGCCGCGTATTCGCGAATGGACGGAAAAAAAGCATGCGATTGCCTTTCAAGTTGGATACGAAGAATATTTAGAACGTCTTGTTTTGGAAGCACGGAGTCCAAATCATAAGAAATTTCCACACCCAGGTTTTCTATTTCTTTTGGAATCAAGGTAGGCGGTCCGCAAAGCGTAACTTTGGCGCCTAATTTTTTAAGGCCCCAAATATTGGATCTGGCCACGCGTGAATGAAGAATGTCCCCCACCAAGCAGACATTAAGCCCTTCGAATTTCTTTTTCCTGCCGCGAATCGTGAATAAATCCAAAAGTCCCTGCGTCGGATGCTCGTGCGTGCCGTCTCCGGCATTCACCACGCCCGCTTTAAGAGATCTGGCCAAATATTCCGCGGAACCCGAGGAGGAATGCCTCATCACAATGGTGTCGATTTGCATGGCCTCGATGTTTCTGGCCGTGTCTCTTAAATTTTCGCCCTTGGAAGTGCTGGAACCGGCTGAGGAAAAGTTAATGATATCCGCGGACAAACGTTTGGCCGCGAGCTCAAAGCTTGTGCGCGTGCGGGTAGAAGACTCAAAAAATAAATTCGCGATGGTTTTTCCCCGAAGCGCCGGCACCTTTTTAATTTCGCGGGAGGAAACCTCTTTAAAAGAATCCGCTGTTTGAAGAATCATCTCGATCTCCTCCCTGGAAAGCTCTTCCAGGGACAGCAAATCCTTGCGGGTCCATTTCATTTCTTTCCCGTCCTTGGTCATTTCTCAACCACCACCACTTCATCCTTGCCGTCTTTTTCCGTCAAATGCACGTGCACGATTTCATTTTCACTGGTGGGAATATTTTTCCCCACAAAATCCGCGCGAATCGGAAGCTCACGATGCCCGCGGTCAATCAGAACCGCCAATTGAATCTTTTTCGGCCGGCCGAAATCCACCAGCGCGTCCAGTGCGGAGCGAACGGTGCGGCCCGTGTACAAAACGTCATCCACCAGGACAACGGTTTGCCCTTCCAAATCAAAATTAATCTCGGTTTTGCGGATAACAGGCTGCTCGGAAACTTTGGTTAAATCGTCACGGTAAAGGTTGATATCCAAAATGCCGAAGAAAACGGAATGACCTGAAACTTGCTGGATTTCTTTCTGAAGACGCTGAGCGAGAGTAACGCCCCGGGTTTGAATGCCAACCAACGCGAGATTGCCGACGCCTTTATTCTTTTCCAAGATCTCGTGCGCCATGCGCGTCAGGGAACGTTCCAGAGAGGCGGAGTCCAGGACCAATTTACTCATGAAATGGACAAAAAAATTCCCACGAGCTGGTTGCGTGGGTCATGTTATGGACAGTCTTATTCATTGGTTTCCTTTTCAGGTCTCTCAGGGCCTGCTTTAAAAGGTTTGTTTTAAATCTTTAAGGAGTATACCCATTAAAAACGGGACTGTCAATCGGGATCCAGAAATTGCAAAAATTTCCAGAATTCGTGTCACCTGGAATCTGGAGGCCCTTGTTTTTAGGCGCTGGCCCCGGTCCACAGCGCCTGTTTGAGCGCTTTTCCAAGCTCAACAAAAATCCGGATGGGTCTAATGAGAAGCTGAGAGGCTTTTTCGGGGTCCAGTTTCAAACGAAAATATTCCAGCATTTCCCGGCCCGAAAGCCGGCGGCCGTGATAATCCGAAAGCTGCTCCAGCGCAACGCCAATCGGGCTGCGCGCCAAATCTTCTTCCAGGCTCCGGGCTTCTTCGTTGCCCGCCGGAAGCGAGCCGTTTTTTCCGGTGTGCCGGCTGGCAAGGCCCGCCAATTCCTCGGCAATGCGCAGTCCCCCATTGAGATCCGTCAGGCCCTGCCCATACCCATCGGCCTCAACAGCCAGTTTATTCGATCCAAGGCTCAAGGCTTCATATCCGGATTCCATCAAATGAAATTCCACGATCATTCCTTCCGGCTCCGCCAGCGTAACGTTTGCCGGCCCTTTCATTTCAACCAGTCGCGCCTTCACAAAATTCTTTCGGCTGTCAGGCAGATTATCCAGACCGTCCAAAAAATAATTGCCCCCATGCCCGGCCAGGACTTCAAAAAGCAAACGAACCGCATCCTGAAATTCTTCTTCCGCCAGGATTTGTCCGCTGAATTCCGACAGATCGACCTTCACAAAACCCTTAAACCGGATATTTTCTTTGATAGGCAGCGACTCGCGGACGCGTTGAGCGCGCTCGCGCAACGCAGAACGAACCGCCAATTCCTGCCGTTTCCGGTTCATCCGTCCGGTTTGGCGGGTTTTCCACCGCTCCGCCGCCTCCGGGAAATTTTGCACCGTGAATGTGTTTTGGCTATCTTGAGTCACCTCGATCGCTTGTTTTTGAACGTGAACTTCAAAAACGGAAACCGGCCCTGAGACCGACATGTCCATCGCGAACGCTTCTCCCGAAACAGCCGCCCCAAAAGCCAAAAAAATACCCAGCATAAAACCCTGCAATCGCGCTTTTGCCAGCCTGACTCCGTTGGGGGTTTTTATATGCGGAGTCTTGGAATTGATTTTAACTAATTTTTCCTCAAACCAATGGTATCTGCCTTCAGGGTAACCATGCCCCGGATCCGGTTTATCTTGGCTTTGGCTCAAAGCCGTGTCGTTATAATACGAATCTTTAAAAAATTGACGATACAACTTTAAAACCATTCGGATTTGTTTCCGGGAAGGCCCGGACACTATGACCGTGATTTTTTCTCCGGACTGAATGACGCGCCTGTCATCTCCGATATTCCCTTTCTCAGGAAGAATAAAATCGGAGCCATTGGGATATTTAAATTTGATTTCAAAAGCCGGCAGACGATTTTCAATCAATTGGGTTAGCTTTCTTAAGCTAATCATAGGCCGGCTGTGCAAAAATTTGTTCTGCCAAATGATCTTAAAAAAATTTTCCCTGGAATGACGATTCTCGGTTTTGCCGTCACCTGTTTTTGTAAGTCGCGCGCCGGTATTGGGACGGGAGGCTTTTGCGTCCTTCATTGCCCGGTTTTTCCATTCATCAAAAACTTTATCGATCGACGCTTTTTTTGGCGGCCCCCAAACCTTTAATTCATTCCGAAAGCGATCAACTGCATATCCCGTCCGATGGCCGCTTGAATCAAAAATAATTCCTTTGTCGTTGATTCGAAGAACGGTTCCAGCTGCGAAGCCGGACAACAGAGAAGACTTGTCAACCACGTAGGAATGCTTTTTAGGATTAAACAACAAAGCAAGAGAGTCGCTACGTCCGGCCCGGCCTTCCAAAAAAATAGCCCCCACATTTGAATAAGAATAAAATCCGGTTTTTCTTCTGAGTTCGGATATCGGCATTCGTTCGGATCTTATTTTAATGTGCGTCGCAAAAAGTTTTTCGTAAATATGAATCAACTTCGCGGAGGAAGTCCCTGAATTATACATCGTGTACCCATTTTTCAACGCCACAAGCGAAAGCCAGGCTACGATCATTTGAGCAACGCCTGAATTAGCGAAATCAGAAGAATCATTTCCTTTGTGACCATAAGGATAAAAATCGCCTATCACAAACTGACGGTTCTTGGGATGTAACTCGAAATATAGAGACCCTAATTTCGCCCATGAATTTCCATCCTTATAGAATGTTTTTACATAAAATCGCCCCTTCACTTCTTTCGACGCGTCAACCCTTAATCCGATTTTTTCGCCCGGAAAAACAACCCAGACGTGCTCGTCCCGAATGCTTAAAAAGTCCGGAATATCCTTAATATCCGTGCTTTTAAAAGGATAGCTCACAACAAGCCGCGAGCCGCTTAATCTTCTTCTCTCCGCCTCTAATTGTTTTTTGAAAAACTCGCCGGTTGCCCGGGACTTTTCAATAAACTTGGCTAATCCAGTCAGCAATTTTAGCTCTTTCAGCAAAACCAACATCTCTTGCTCTTTGTGATTTATATTTTTCTTGGTTTCTCTCTCTTTTTTCTCATAAAGACTGCCTGAAATTGACTGGTTAAAAACCAGCTCCTGGCGATAAATCAATTCCGCCTTTTCTTTTTCAATTCCAGCCACTGAAACTTCTATAGTGGCCATTTTGTCGACAGTTTCAAGAAAAAGATTGCGGTTATTTTCATTTGCTAACCGCTGATTACGGTAATTCTTGTTATCCTTCAAATTTGCATTCAATGCTATCTCTATCAATCTTAAATTATCCTGATAACGCCTGTACTCATAAGCTAGGGCCCCCACCAGGTTATCTTTTTTAGCAAGACGGGCTGCGCTTTTCCTGTCCGCAGCGACTGCGGCATCCACCGCTTTATAATTTCCATCCAGGATCAATTCCTCGGAAAAAATTTTAGGCCCGACCGGCGACACGCTGTCAGCCAGACGGCTTTTCAGTGCCAAAATTGCTATTGAATCTTTTTCTGTCCCCCCGCTCCCCGTCCACTGCGCTTGTCCCAACAGAAGCTTTTCATACCTTGCCGTGTTGGTTTCGTTCATCACCTGGGGCAGGATCGAAACGTATGAAAGGCCGTTTCTTTTGAGCAGGGTTTTAAGATTCGGGCTGTGGTAGCCCCCGGCGACGAGAACGGCTTTGGACTCGCCGTTTTTTTCCATTTCCCGGAGAAGACTTGAAATAAAAACGCTGTCGCGTTCCTGTGTCAGCCGGTAAAATTCTTTCGCATTTTGAACGACCTTTTCGAAATCAGGCTTTAAAAAAATCGTGCGGTCGTAATGGTCTTCGAGACTCATAATCTGGCGGTTCAGAAACCCCGTGATTTCACGGATGTCATACATGGCGGGGTTTTGCCCGATTTTTTCATAAGCGTCCGGCGGGATGGCCAAATCCAGCAGCGATTCCAGGTCACGTACCGTATCGGAAATGCCCAAAAGGCGTTTTTCACGATCGTTCAAAAACAAAAACCGGATGATTTCGCGTTCAAGCGTTTTCTGTTCATCTAACAATTTTGAAGGGTTCAACTTGTCCGCCTCTTTGAGATAGCTGAAATACCTGAAAAGATTGGGATATTGGGCAGCATTGAAAAGGCTTTGGTTTTTTCCTCCCTGAGTACTTAATTTTTCTTCCAGGGCCAGATAAAAAGCAACCGCCGTTTTTTGGTCCTTGGTAGAAAACTTTCCGGCATGATGACGTGAGACGTTTTCTTTCAAATCCCGAAACGCTTCTTCCGGCAAAGCCCGGCATGCGCGCACAGCTTCGTCGTCAGCCCGGACAAAATCAATCGACTCCTCCCGTTTTTTCAATCTCCTCAAACGCCCCCACTCCGGATAAAGTCCGGGCGGAATACCAAACCATTGCGCGCGGCGATCGAGATAGGAGAAATAACCGGTGTAAGAAATTTTATTGCCCAGAAATTTTTCACGGACGGAATCAAACGCGCGCGGCGCGGGATTCAATATCTCCGGCTTCAGTTCTTCCACGGTGCGGCGTATTTGCGAAAGATATTCCGTGAACCGCGCGCGTTCTTTGGCTACGGAGCGGTAAGCTTCGAGGGATTTCCAATAAAGATTCTCATCTTCCGCACCCCACAACTTGAAATCCCCGTCAGAAACAAGATTCAAATACTCAGCGCCGGAAAGTTCGCCCTTGCGCAGATATTTCATGCCAATGTTGACACGGTTTTGCAGGGATGCGGGATGCTGTGATCCTGCAGCATGTTTGAAAGACGTCAGGGAGACATCCCCAAAACCTCCTTCCAGGTAAACTGTCCGGATGGCTTCTTTTTCGATTAAAACCTGAAGCGCGCCTGCAATGTTTATTTGCGCGGAAGGATTCGTGTGCGCATCCTGGATAAGGTAAATCGTTTTGCCGTTTCCATGAAACGTTTCTTCGATTTTCGCCATATTTTCGGGCAACAAAGCGCGGAACGCGGGAAGCGGGGCAGTTGCCAGGCTGAGATTGGGTTCCGGGTTTGCAAAAACCAGATCCTGGCACAAAAATGCGGTTACAAGAAAACCCGAAACCGATTTTAAAAAAATATAAGAAAAACTTTTTTTATAGGATAAATGGAGCACGAAAACCTTGGGCTTTAAAATGAACTGTCAATGAATTTTGCCTGATGGAAAGCCGGAAAGCAAATTTTTAGAGCAATTTTTGGAGCAATTGAATCGAAAAATATTAATTAATTTTTAACAATTATGTTTAAAAATTGACTATTTATTGCCCTACCTAAAAATAACAAGCCAAACGGGTCCGGTCAACCGCGGGTCATGGCATAAGTTTTGAATTTTTCAACCAGAGTTTTTAAATCTACGCCGTAGATTCCTTTGAGCGCTTTTTCAAATGTCGCGCCAGCGGCGGTTTCCTTGAGAAGCTCATAGAGTTTCTCTTTCTGGTAATTCAAAACCAAAAAACGCGTCAAAAGCTCGCTTTCCCTGTAAAAAATCGTATTTTTTTCTTCCGTGTCCGGATATCTTTTTAAAAGAATGAGTTCCTCCAAAGGAATAAATTCATTTTCCGGCACTAATTGAAAAGTGCGCACGTTAAATTCATTCCCATCCGCTTTCATGGCCACCGCCTTGGTCGCCATGAATTCCGCGAAACCCTCATTCAGAAAAAGAGGCACTTCCCCCTTGACGAAACGATGCAAAACCAAATGCGTGATTTCATGCGCGAGCACGCGTTGAGGCTCAAGCCAAAACGGTTCACGATAAATAAAAAGCTCTAAACCGTTTGTGAAAGCTTCAGCGCCCGGAAGTTTTTCGGGAGTGGTTTGGTTGAAGGATTTCCAAAGCGTTTTGTCGTCAAAAATAAAAATATGGCTTTTGCCTTTGAATAATTTCGGGTCTTCGGCCACCCCGAAAATTTCTTTCACCCAGTGATAATAAACTTCCGTGTGGATAAGAATGGTTTCAGCTTCTTTGGCGTCATGGAAATGATAAACAAAATATTCGGTCTCGGCATGCTGCCAGGCGTCTTTGTATACGGCCAGCGCGGCTTTTCCCGTGTCAGTGAGTTTGCGGTCGGAAAGATCCTTCCAATCCACGGCAGGCGTGACGGAAGCTCCATAAATTGAAGGGGCTGCGAAAAAAAATAAAAACGCCACAGCGAACGGAACAAAACAATTCCTGTGTTTAGACTGTCCGCCACAAGGCGTTGGCGGACTCGTCCGCAAAGCGCCCTGTGAACAGACTCGCCTGCGCTTTGTGGCGAGCTCCGTCATTCTATCCCTCGCGATGACGCAATGAATCGACGACTAAAAAAATCTTCTTTTTTTCTGCTGCTTTTTGAGAAGGTCATTGCCTTCGTGGCGAATTTCATCCGATTGAGCTAAAAATAAAGAAGCTTCATCGGGCGGCAAAATCCAATCAGGCATCGTGGACGCCGCGTCTTCCATTTCATTGGCGTGCACGCGTGAATAACGCGCGATCAAACGCTTTGCTTCCGCAAAACTAATCTTGATTCCATCCCATAATATTTTTTTGACTGAACCGCCGGCTTTAAAAACGCCTTCCACCCAATCGTAATAACCACTGGCATAAGAACCATTCTTTTGTCTGAGAATATAGGCGGGAACTCCGTAGAAATTATAATAACCTTCGATGCTGCGCAGACTTTTTTTCGGCTCGCTCATGCGTTTTTCCTCCGCTGTTTCTGAATATAACATGACTCAACGCAAAGTCAAGACACCAAATGTAAAATTTTTGTTAAACCCGAATATTGCGTTAGAACGCGAGAACCAAGTCACAATAGCTTGTCGTGGATGAGCTTGAGTAAAATCGACGGCGCACTTTTAAGTGCGTCTAGATTTTTGTGAAAGCTCAGACGCGGCAAGACATTGTGACGACTTCCGCGTTCTAACGCAATATTCGGGTTAAATAAAGTTTACCTGGTTAGCCTGTGCTTTTCATGCCAAAGGCGATGCCATTGACGGTCAAAAGCAGGAGTTCGTCGAGCTTTTTGCGCTCTTGCTCGGAGAGTTCAGCGCTGCTCTGTCTAAACTCATTCAAAAATCTCATTTGCAGATAGTGGAGAGGATCCACATAGGGATTTCTTTGTTTGATGGAATCGCGCAAAACGGTATGGGAATCTAAAAGCTCTTTTTGCCTGCACACTTCCAACACTTTTTCAACCGCCCGGCCATGCTCGGAAACGATCTGACCATGAATCAACTCTTTAAGCGCGTCGTCCGTTACCATATCCGCGTACTGGGAAGCGATCGACATATCGGTCTTCGCTAAAGAGGTTTGCACGTTGTTCATAAGCGAACGGAAAAACGGCCATTCCTGATACATCTCTTGGAGTTCAGCCAAACCCTCGGGACGCTGAGTTACGTATGTTTCCATGGCATGCCCAATCCCAAACCAAGCGGAAATGATGTATCTCGACTGTATCCAGCTGAACACCCAGGGGATCGCGCGAAGCTCTTCGAAAGTTTCTTTGGAACTTCTCAGCGCGGGCCGTGAACCAATCTTCGTCATCTTGAGCACACGAATGGGCGTGGCTTGATTATAAAAATCCAAAAAATTCGGCGTGTCAAAAATCAATTTACGGTAATGGGAATAAGAAAGGTCTGAAAGAATTTCCATTCTCTCTTCCCACCCCCGGATTTTTTTATTTTTCTCGAATTCTTTTTTGCTCACCAAATTCGTCCAAACCACGGCGGTGATTAATTGCTCAAGGTTCCGGTTGGCGATCACGGGATTGGCGTATTTCTGTGCCACCACTTCGCCCTGTTCCGTCAATTTGATGCGTCCGAAAGACGCCGCATAAGGCTGCGCCAAAATCGCGCGATGCGATTCCCCGCCGCCACGGTCAATGGTGCCGCCTTTTCCATGAAACAACTCAAGCTTCACCTGGTGCTTTTGCGCCACTTCATACAAATTTTTCTGCGCCAAATAAAGTTTCCAGTTCGCCGTCAAATAACCGCCGTCCTTGGCGCTGTCCGAATAGCCCAACATCACTTCCTGGACATTGTCCCTGGATTTTACATAAGAGCGGTAAAGCGGAATGGAAAAAAGCCGATCCATGACTTCATGCGCATGCTCCAAGGAGCGGATGGATTCAAAAAGAGGAATAATAGCGATGGCACTTTCTTTGACCTGCTTGTTGGAAACGCGGATAAGATTTTTTTGCTTGGCGAAATAAAACATGGCCAGCACGTCTTCGGCGGATTCAGTCATGCTCAAAATATAATCATCCACCGCCTCGGGACTGATTTTATCTTGAATGGAACGCATGGTTTCAAGCTGCAGTAAAAATTCCCGGGAAACGGGAGAAAGCGAAACATTCCGGCTCATTTTTTGAGTGGAGTTGATTTTCTTCAACAAAACTTCAGCTTCGTAATTTTCACCCGGAAACACTTCCTGAAAAATCTGCTTCAGTTTTCTGGTGTGATCCCGAAAATCCAATTTAGCCAAATGAAAACCGAAAAATTCAACTTGGTCAATCAAACGGTCAAAATCCGCGGTTGAAAGCGATCCCTTATGCGAAATCAAGCTCTCACGAATCAAGCGCAAATCCTTGATAAACCCTTCCCGGGTCATGCCGGGCTTTTTATTGTGCAAAAGGTTGTAAATTTTTTGATGCATGAACGAAAATTTCTTACGGTAAACCTCATGCGACTCATACTGGTTGAGCTCTTTCGCCTGTTCAGGCATGGACTTGGCGTCTTCTTCGACGGATTCCGTGAGTTTCTTGCTAGCCTTTGCCATGCCGTTGGATTGGCTGTGTTTGCGGATCAAATCCTCAAGCGCCGAAAGATAAACATTTAAAATCAGTTTTTTCTGCAGCATGGCGGTTTTTTTGGTCACTTCGCAGGTCACGTTCGGATTTCCGTCCCTATCCGAGCCCACCCAGGAACCAAAACTCACAAAAGGCCGGATGTCCGGACATTGTTTTCCAAAACAGTTCGCGAATTCACGGCGAAGACGCTCATGCAGGTCAGGCAGCAAGCTTAAAATCGTGCGTTGGAAAAAGAAGAGCGTTTGATCTACTTCATCCGACACTTGTACGCTTCTTTGGCGAATTTCGGAAGTTTGCCAGAGAATTTCAAGCGTTTCCCGGATTTTGTCCGTGGCCAATTCCTTCTCGTAAATGGTCAAATCTTTCCGGTCAAGCAGGGATAATTGAGAAGCGATTCTCAAAAGATGGTCCATCACGGTCCGTCGCTTGGCTTCGGTGGGATGCGCGGTGAGAACAAGCTCAATTCTCATTCCCGACATGAATTCCGCCAACTCTTCCGCGTTTAAACCCTGCTTTTTAAGATCCGAGAAAAGTTTCCGGAGGGACATGTCCTGAAGACTTAAAGAATCTTTTTCGTACTCGCGGATGCGGCGCACGCGATGCGCTTCCTCGGCGATATTGACGAGCTGAAAATAAATCGTGAAAGCTCTCGCAACTTTGTAGGCGTCGTCCGGATCAAGGGACCGGATTAATTTTTTTTCTTCTGCGATGCTTTCGGGAGTCGGGTTGGTCCGAATTTTTTTGGCGAGCAGCCGGATTTGCTCAATTTTGGAAAAAAGCTTATCCCCTTCCTGCTCCCGGATCATGTCACCCAAAAGCGTGGTCAAAAATCTTACGTCTTTACGAAGCTGCTCGTCCAACGTTTGCCGGGAGGTAGAAGCCACTGTTTTCGTCATCACTTTTTGATTAAACCTGGATTTTCAAACTCATTACCGACCACTTCCATGTCTAAATTCTCGGGGTATCCTGAAATCCCGTTTTTTTGAAGCAAATCCCGAAGCGGATGAATCTTGCCAGCTCCAAACGTGTCCGGCACCGCGTTCACCACTCCCGTGAACGACTTTTCCTTATAATTAATTTTCACCACGTCGCCTTCAAAAATCTCATTCCGATTTTTGTCCGTCAGCCCGGTGCTTTCCAAAAGAAAGCAATCTCCGTACCACGCGCGCTTCACCGGCTTCCCACGCCCGTCATCCACAAGCGGGTCCTGGTCGCAAAGCAGCACCGAAAAAAGTCTTTGGTAAGCCCTGTAATACATCCGCTTTTCTTTCGCGTGCCAGGCTCTGAAGCGGACCTCTTTCACTTTCCCCCCGTACCGTACGGGCGCGATTAATCGTGCCCCTACTTATTCGACTGAAAATACAACCACGAATTCGCCCAATACTTTACCACGCGAAAAGCGCTCAATGACTACGCTTAATTTATCCCGCAAAACCTCTTCAAATTTCTTCGTGAGTTCCCGGGCCACCGCCACCTCCACATCGCCTAAAACGTCTTTCATCACAGCCAGCGTTTTTAAAATCCTATGAGGGGATTCATAAAAAATAATGGTGCGGCCCTCTTTAGACAACGCTTGAAACCATTTCCTTTTGGCGCCATCTTTAACCGGCGCGAAACCCTCAAATGCAAACCGGTGCACCGGAAATCCGGACAAGAGCAGAGCTGGCAACAACGCCGTAGCGCCCGGAATCACTTTCACTTCAATGCCTTCGAGCCTGGCCTTCTCAATCAATTTGTAACCCGGATCCGCCAAGCCAGGCGTACCGGCGTCTGAAATCAACGCTCCGTTCTGCCCTTCCTTAAGGCGCCGCGCCAACTCCGGCGCTTTTTTGGATTCCGAAAAATCAAAATAACTGATCAGCGGCTTCTGGATGCTGTAATGATCCAGTAAAACTTTGGAATGACGGGTATCTTCGCAGGCAATCCAATCCACGCTCTTCAAAACCTCAACCGCGCGGTACGACATGTCTCCCAAATTACCAATCGGCGTGGAGACAATGTATAAAATCCCGGAAGACATCACAACCTGGGGGTGAGGGGTGGGTTGTGGGTATTCCCCATCCCCATCCTTCTATTCAACTGTCACAGACTTAGCCAAATTTCGAGGCTGGTCTATGTCTTCTCCGAATTCGTTGGCCACGCAATAAGCCAAAAGCTGAAGAGGGAGCACGGTTAAAAGCGGCGAAAAAATTTCCGACACACGCGGGATTTCAATCACATACGCGGGATTTAATCTTTGAATGTCTTCATTTCCCTCAGTGACAATGGGAACGATATAGCCTGAGCGCGCCTTGATTTCCTGGATGTTGGAAATCATCTTGTCATACGTTTTGGATTCCGGCGCGATGCAAATCACCCAGGGATTCTCGTCGATAAGCGCGATCGGACCATGCTTCATTTCACCGGAAGGATAACCTTCTGCGGGAATATAAGAAATTTCTTTTAATTTAAGCGCGCCCTCAATGGCGTTCGGGTAATTGATATTGCGTCCCAAATACAAAAAGAAACCGTTCGGCGCGCGTTTGCGTTTGTCCGGGTCCGCGGAATAATACTTATCCAGCTGCTCATGGTAACGCACGTTAAAATCATGCGCGTTCTTTTCCCAATTTTTTTCGTCACGTTTGTATTCATCCAAAAATGACCTCATAAGCTGCGGCACGTGTAAAAATTCTTTCAAAAGTTCGCGGCGCGCCGACTCTTTCATAGTTTTGAAATTCTGGCTCAAATAAAGTCCCAGAAGATATAGAACGGCAAGCTGCGCCGTGTAAGCTTTGGTGGAAGCCACGGCAATTTCCGGTCCCGCATGCGTGTAAATCACGCCTTTAGCTTCGCGGGATAAAGAAGACCCCAGCACATTGCAAATAGTTAACGTGAGCGCTTTTTTTCTTTTCGCTTCACGAACACCGGCCAGCGTGTCAGCCGTTTCTCCGCTCTGCGAAATGGCGATCACAAGCGTATCCGGACCCACTTTCGGATCGCGGTAACGAAACTCGGAAGAAGTATCCACCCAAACCGGAATATCCGTGAATTCTTCAAAAATATATTTCCCGACAAGTCCCGCGTGATACGCCGTGCCGCAGGCGATAATGACGATACGTTTTACTTTTTTGAGAGCCGCGGCCGGAATTTTGAGTTCATCAAAATGAATTTCATAACCGCGCACGCGTTCTTTAAGAATGGCCGTTAAAATCCCGGGCTGCTCAAAAATTTCTTTGAGCATGTAATGAGGAAAACCGCCTTTTTTCGCCTGAGTCACGTCCCAATTAATTTTCACGGGCTGGCGCGAAATTGGCTTACCGGCTAAATTCGTGATTTCACAACTGTCTCTCATGAGTGTCACAACTTCGCCGTTTTCCAAATAAATCACCTGGTTGGTGTATTCCAAAATCGCGGAAACGTCGCTTGCCACGTAATTTTCGTTTTCGCCTTTTCCGATCACAAGCGGGCTGTCGAGTTTGGCGGCCACGATTTTTCCCGGCTCAGCCGAGGTGATCACCGCAATGGCATACGTTCCGTGCACGTCACGAAGCGCACGGCGCACCGCGTTTTCCAAATTTCCTTTGTAATATTTGGCTACGAGATGAACAATGACTTCCGTGTCGGTCTCGGAACGAAAACGCACGCCTTCTTCTTGAAGCGTTTTCTTCAAATCAAAATAATTTTCAATGATGCCGTTGTGAACAACCGCAATTTGATTTTCTTTGTCGAGATGAGGATGGGCGTTTTCTTTAGAGGGAGTTCCATGCGTCGCCCAGCGCGTATGCCCCACCGCCGTCGTGCCTTTGAGAGGCTGCTTGTTTAAAATCTCTTCAAGGTTTTTAATTTTTCCATATGTCTTAACCACGCGAATCGCGTTAGACCCGTTCTGCATGGCAATCCCGGACGAATCGTATCCGCGATATTCAAGCTGCTTAAGCCCTTGAATAACAAGAGGTTGCGCCTCTTTTTTACCCGTATAACCAAATATCCCGCACATAAAATTTATCCTTAAATAAGCCGCTATTCTAGCATTGCCAGCGTAGCGAAGCAATGCAGCTTACCGCGCAGTGAAGCCCAAGCTTATCGCTTGCACCGCGGGTGGCAAAGCATTGCTTTTGCATCACCGCTCGTCGAAG
>JAHFFM010000031.1 GCA_023247935.1 Candidatus Omnitrophota bacterium
GATAGCGTTTTTGGACAATAAAAAAAATGCGTTGGGTGACAGGACCCGTTCTTTTTGAGGGTATGGATTTCATCTTACGGGTTATTCGTTGCGTTTTCTGTCTTTGGCGCTTAAAGTAATTGCGTGGAGGCGGTCATGAAAAAAATGTTTTTGGCCATGCTTTTGACGGGATTGATTTCTTCGACGGGAAAAGCGGAAGCTCAGGAAAAAAACGTATACACTTTCAGCGCGAAAACCATCACGGGTGAGCAGAAAAGTCTGGCGGATTATCGCGGCAAAGCGCTTTTGATTGTGAACACGGCTTCCAAGTGCGGTTTTACGCCTCAATATAAATCCCTTGAAGCCCTGTACAGGAAGTATAAAGATCGCGGTTTGGAAGTTCTCGCGTTTCCTGCGAATAATTTTATGGGTCAGGAGCCGGGGACGAACGAAGAGATCAAGAATTTTTGCTCGTTGAAATACAAAACCACGTTTCCGCTTTTTTCAAAAATCAGCGTCAAAGGCAAGGATATGGACCCGCTTTACAAATATTTGACCAGCGAGAGCGGTTTTAACGGCGACATCGGGTGGAATTTTAATAAATTTTTAGTCAACCCGGATGGGAACGTGGTGGCACGATTCGGTTCCACCGAAGACCCGCTTTCCTCTAAGATTACAAATCAGCTCGAAAAAATTTTACCGCAAAAATGAAATCCCCTTTTCCCGCATGAATCTTTACTTAAGATTGTTGATGCTTTTTGTGAAATCTTTATTTCGTCCGCGCATTCGCGTGATGGATGAGTCAAAGCTAAATTTTTTGGTTTTGCCTAATGATTTGGACGTTTACGGGCATGTGAACAACAGCCGTTATTTGGCGTTCATGGATTTGGGTAGAATGGACCTGATTTTGAGAAGCGATTTGGGACAAATTATTTCCCAGAACGGCTGGAACCCCGTGATCGGTTCTGTTTCCATTTCCTTCAGAAGATCTTTAAAGCTTTTTGAAAAATTTACGTTGCGTACCCGCATTATTTGGTGGGATGAGAAATGGTTTTATATTGACCAGCGTTTTGAAAGTTCTTCGCAGGGAGTTTGCGCCTTTGCCGTGGCAAAAGGCGTTTTTGTGAAACATGGCCGGAGAGTTCCGGTGGAGCAGGTGCTTGCCAAAGCCAGGGTTCCTATGGAAAAACCTTCTTTTCCGGATACCCTTAAGGATACCAGGGGTTCTTAAGCCTTATTTCTTAAAGAAATGGCAGGGCAGTAAGTGCCTAAAAATTTGCGCTTCCACCAAGCCCCTGTTTTTCTTTTTTCCTCCGGATTCGTGAAATGGTATTCATAAAAAAGCGCACGCACATAAATTGGTTTTTGGCCTGAAAAAGGATCCGTTTTTAAAAGACGCAGAACTTCCGGGGAACCTTCCAGCAGTTTTTCGCAAAAAGAAATGAACCAGGGGTTGCCTCGCCAGTTCCCTAGCGCGGCAAACCACATTTGCCAGTCGAGTCTGGGTTGATGCGGCGCTACGAAGGCAGGTTTTTTATTTAAGTCGCCGGGTTTGTATTTAAATTCATAGGCTTCCCATTTTTTTCCGTCCATAGAACCCTCCACAATGATTTCCGGCCGTTTGGTGGTCATCATCGCAAAAAGTCCGTAACCATTGGCAATATGAAGAGGTTCTACTATCGTCAACGCCCCCAGGTTCGCCAAAAGGGTCAATACGGCCGCCGGGTAAATAACTCGTTTTAAGAGCGGGGCCGCCACCAAAGACTTTGGCTTGAATTTTTCAACTATTTTATTCGGCCAAAGAGAGTCATCAGCCAAAAGCAAACAAAGACAAATCGTGAGCAGATTAAAGAAAGTATAGTTTCCTGTAGCCGCGATCCCTATTTGAAAATAGATAAGAATAAACATCGCGAAATGCCGGATGCGGCGCGGCATGAAAATTAAAAATGGGACGCCAAGCTCCGTGGCAAAAACGCAGAAACAAAAAAAGGTCAAAAGCCATGAAGGAAAGTGGTGGACGTACCAGCTGACCCAAACGGGCAAAGGCTGCGTTTCAAAATGATACTGCAGCGCGGAAAGGTTTCTCCATGTCGCATCCCGACTCGCCAATTTGACGAACCCGGAAAGAAACATGAGTTTGAATAAAAGGAGTTTGAGCAGGAAACGAAAAATACCATTGAACCTCAAAGCGAAAAAGATGGCCAAAAATCCTGTTTCCAGTAAAAGGATGTCCCATTGAAAAGATAAAAATGAGCTGCCGACGCTAAAAAGAGACAAATAGAAAAACCAGCACAGAAATAAAAAGAGGGCAGGCGCGATCCCAAGAACGATTAGAAGGGAAAAAGCGGCCCCTGCCCAACAAAGAAACAAGAGAAACCCATCAGAGGCATTAAGCCAGGCCAGTGTCGGGCAAAACCAAAACTTTTCAACGCCGGGTATATGTTCTTTGATCGCGCCCAGATATTTTGTGACGGGCACAATGCCGTGCGAGCCTATGAGTCCTAAGATTTGAACGCTTAGAGATGCAAAGGCAATAAAAAATATCAGTCCCAAAAACCGCGTGAACAGAGCGCTGGAAACGGAATACCTGGATTTTTTAACATCCTGCCCCCATAAAAAAAGGCTTATTTTTGAGAATAAAACGCGGCGCGAAGCCACAAACCGGTAAAAAAACTCTGAAGCAGGCCTCATTCCGGGCAAATTTTGATAAAGCCATAACGGCCAGCGATGGGAGGGGGAGACTGATAGAGTTCGGAACGCCGCCTCCGCGGCGTCGTAAATTTTTCCGTCGGTCCAAATCAGTTTTACGGATGATTCAAATTCTTTTTCTGCAATTTCGGGAAATTGTCCAGCCGTTTCTTGATAGGGGGCGTATTCAATGGAATCATTCGTGATTTGCCGCCACCGTTCAATCCATCGCTGGCAAAAACCGCAATTTCCATCATAAATAAGAATAGGTTTGGCGCGTAAAACCATTTGTGTTATTATTATGACACATATATCGAGGTAAACACATGAAAAGAATAATTTATCCTTTTTTTACAATGTTTTTATTGGGTGTATTTTTTGTAACGCCTTCCTTTGCAGCGGATCAAAAGAAAGAAAAGAAAGAAAAGCAAGAAAAGCCCTCAGTGACATTCGCCTCAGAAGAGGAAAGAAGGGCTCTTGAAAAGAAGTTAAAAGCGCCCTCTGCTCCGGCGATTCCGGGCAGCTATCAAGCTCCTCAGCCACCTAAAATCTATTCTTCGAAAGATTACACGGCCAGCGCTTATGTTCCTGCGGTGCCTAAAGTTCCTCAAATTCCTGTAGTGCCAAAGGTCCAAGCACCTCCAACGGCCCCCGTTATTCCGACGCCTCCGCACATTGCTCAAAATCCAAATACGGGATTAGCTGTTCCCGTGCCGCCTCAGGCCGCACCGGAACCGCCCAAAACAAAAGAAGAAATGGAAGAGCAGCAAAAAGAGCAGAAGCAGCAACCCAAGAAGAAAAATCAGGGCATTAAACCCACTCTTTCTGACCGCAAAAACCAGATTGCCGATGCGGTAGGCGAAGCATCAAAGAAAAAGTCGTAAATTCCTGTTTTATTTGACCAGACTTACTTGAAAAGTAAGTCTGGTCTTTTTCATGTATACTATTAGTTAGGATTTGATCATGAAGAAAATTGCTTTCTCACTCATGGTTTGCCTCTTTTTCTCAGGCTTGCCGGCCCAGGCTTCTCTGATGCCGGTTTGCCCTCCTATGTCCGTTGCGGCTATGCATTGCGCCGAAACCCAAAAAACACCTCCAAAGAATTCCTGCTGTGGAAAAAATTGCGATTGTTCAATGGAAAGCCGCTCGCAGGATTTATTAAAAAGTGAATTTTCTATTTATCTTCGCCCTGTTTTATTTGAAGAATCCCCGGTTGAATTAAAACAAGACATTCAGCACGATTCCTTTAATTTTTCTCCAGAAAACGACAAGTCCCCACCGGGACAAAAAAACCACCTCTACGATCTCTATTCAGACTACCGTATTTAATCCTCTGATTTGACAATGCGGATACAGCGTTGTCATTGACTTGATTCCCTCCGAATGCGGCGGGAATGACCAAGGAAGAGGAGGATTTATGACACCCCGTTTTAAAAAAGTAATTTTAATGTCACTGATTTTATTTTGCGCGATCGCGCCTTTGGCTGCGCTTGCGGCCGATACTTACTATTGCCCTATGCATCCGCAGGTGGTTTCGGATAAGCCCGGCGAATGTCCGATTTGCCATATGAGGCTCGTAAAAAAAGGAATGGAGTCGGAGCATCTTTTGCCGGGAGCTCTTGTTGAGGGAAGGGCGCCGGTTTCTATTCCGGATTTTGGCCGCAAAGCGCTTGAAATCCGTTCGGAAGCGGTGCAGGAGCGTCATCTTGTTTCAGAAATTAAAGCCTGGGGTGTGGTGGCTCATGACCCGGAGCTTTATGAATTGCAGATTGAATTTTTAAGAGCCGGACAATTGGAAGTAGACCGGGAAAAAAACAGGTTTCCTTTGGCGCAAAAACGTTCCTTGACGGATTATGAGAAGGCGTTGGTGGATATAAGCCATATGGGACTGGGTCAGGATTGGGTGAATGAACTCAGAGATTCCGGAAAGCCGGACCGTCGTCTTCTTTTTCATCATGAGGAAGGCGGCGCCTGGATTTATGTTTCTCTTCATGAAAGCGACGCGCAATGGGTTAAAAAAGGCGATAAAGTTTTGATTCGGTCTGTCAGCCAGCCGAACGCCGAATATGAAGCCCATGTGAAATATATCGACAACATGGTGGATTTGGAGGCGAGAACGGTGCGCGTCCGCGTGCTGTTGGATCATTTCCCTGAAAATTTTAATCCCAACATGTCGGTTGAGGTGTTGATTCAATTGGATTATGGCACGGTTTTGGCGGCGCCCGAAAGCGCTGTTATTTTTTCGGGCGAAAAAACGCTGGTTTATGCGGAAAGAAACGGCGTGTTTGAACCGCGCGTGGTCACGCTCGGCCGTAAGGCGGGAGAATATTATGAGGTCAAAGGCGGTCTTGGGGAGGGCGACAAAGTCGCGGTGGATGGGAATTTTTTTCTGGATTCCGAGAGCCGCTTAAAAGCGTCACTTTCTTCGAGCACGGAGGCCATGTCTCATGATTCCTAAGATCATCGAATTTTCAGCGCGAAATAAATTTCTTGTGATCCTGATCACCGTCATTGCCGTGTTGGGCGCACTGCATGCTTTGAAAAAAATTCCGCTTGACGCGATTCCGGATTTATCCGATACGCAAGTCATTATTTATTCGCGGTGGGACAGGAGTCCTGACGTGGTCGAGGATCAGGTCACTTATCCCATCGTGAGTTCGCTTTTGGGTGCGCCAAAGGTTCGTGACGTACGCGCTTTTTCCGATTTTGGATTTTCCTATGTTTATGTCATTTTTGAAGATGGGACGGACCCTTACTGGGCAAGAGCGCGTGTTTCTGAATATTTGAATAAAATTTTACCGAACCTGCCCGAAGGAGTGAAAACCGAAATGGGTCCCGACGCGACGGGTGTGGGCTGGGTTTACCAATACGCGATCGTGGATAGACTGGGAAAACATGGTTTGGCGGATATCCGCAGTTATCAGGATTGGAATTTACGTTACCAGCTTCAGTCCGTGCCCGGTGTGGCGGAAGTGGCTTCTATCGGCGGATTTCAGAAACAGTATGACGTCGATGTGGACCCGAAAAAACTTTTGGCGCACTCCATTTCTATCTTAGATGTGTTGGAAGCCGTGAAAAAATCGAATCAGGAGATGGGCGGCCGGCTTTTAGAAATAGCGGGCGCCGAGCACATGGTCCGCTTTCATGGTTATGCGAAGACAAAAGAAGACATTGAAAATACGGTGGTGAAACCGGGTGAAAATGGACGGGCTTCCATTCTGGTCCGGCATGTGGCGCATGTGACGCTGGGGCCGCAAATGAGGCGGGGACTTTCTGATTTAGACGGGCAAGGCGACGCAGTGGGTGGGATTGTGGTGATGCGTTCGGGTGAGAATGCTTTGAATGTGATTGACCGCGTCAAAAAGAGAATCGAAGAGATTCGGCCTTATCTGCCCAAGGGTTATGAAATTATTGAGACTTACAACCGTGCGGACCTTATCCGCCGTTCGATAGAGACGTTAAAGCATCAATTAAAAGAAGAACTGGTGGTTGTGAGCCTCGTGATCCTTGTTTTTCTTTGGCATGTGCCCTCCGCGATTGTGCCGATTGTGACAATTCCGGTTTCGGTGCTACTTGCTTTTATTCCGCTTTATTTTATGGGTGTGACCTCCAACATCATGTCTTTGGCGGGCATCGCTATTTCCATCGGAGTTTTAGTGGATGGCGCCATCGTCGAAGTTGAAAATGCTTACAAAAAATTAGAGGAATGGATTGAGGGTGGCCGCAAAGGGGATTATCATTTGGTAAGACTGGAAGCCTTGAAAGAGGTGGGTCCTTCCGTTTTTTTCTCGCTGCTCGTGATTGCCGTGGCTTTTTTGCCGATTTTTGCTTTGGTGGATCAGGAGGGTCGTCTTTTCAGGCCGCTTGCTTTGAGTAAGAATTTGGCCATGGCCATTGCCGCGATTTTAGCCATCACGCTGGATCCCGCTCTTCGAATGCTTTTTGCCCGCATGGAGCCTTTTTCTTTCCGTTCTAAATGGTTTTCCAGTCTTGCGAATACTTTATTGGTTGGGAAGTATTATTCCGAGGAAAAACACCCGGTAAGCCGGGTTTTGCACCGTTTATACGAAGGCCCGGCAAGATTTTCGCTGCGTCACCCTAAAACCATGATTACGGCGGCTGTGCTTATTTTTCTGAGTTGTATCCCAGTTTATTTTAAACTGGGCTCTGAATTCATGCCTCCTTTAAATGAAGGCACGATTTTGTACATGCCTACGACGCTTCCCGGAATTTCAGTGGGTGAAGCCCAAAAGCTTTTGAGAGCGCAGGATAAAATTTTAAAAAGTTTTCCGGAGGTGGAAAGAGTTCATGGAAAAGCGGGGAGGGCGGAAACTTCTACGGATCCTGCTCCTTTGTCCATGATGGAAACGGTGGTGGTGCTTAAGCCGGAGAAAGAATGGCGAAAAGGAATGACGTATGAAAAATTAATCGACGAAATGGACAGTGTTATGCGGCTGCCGGGCGTTACGAATGCCTGGACCATGCCGGTGAAAAACCGGATCGACATGCTGAGTACGGGAATTAAAACGCCGGTTGGGATTAAAATTTACGGGGATAATCTTGAAAAAATTGAAAAGATCGGTCTTGAGATTGAAAAAGCGCTGAAACCGGTCGCCGGAACGCGCAGCGTGTTTTCAGAGAGAGTTGCGGGTGGGTATTTCATCGATTTTGATTTAAAGCGCGAACGGCTGGCACGACATGGACTCAGCATGGAAGAAGCGCAAAGAACGTTGTCCGCCGCGATTGGAGGGGAAACGGCTTCTGTGACGGTGGAAGGCCGCGCGCGGTTTCCCATTCAAGTCCGTTACGCGCGTGATTTCCGGGATGATCCTGAAATTTTGAAAAGAATTTTTGTCCACACACCCAACGGCGCGAACGTGCCGGTTTCAGAATTAGCGGATTTAAAAATGGTGCAAGGGCCCGCTATGATTCGTGATGAGAATGGGCGGCTTTCGGGTTATGTGTATGTTGATGTGGCGGGAAGGGACGTGGGAAGTTACGTTCAGGAAGCCAAACGTGTTTTGACTGAAAAAATTCAGATTCCGGAAGGTTATTCGGTGGAATGGAGCGGACAATATGAAAATATGCTGCGCGTCCGCGAGAGGCTGCGCATGGTCGTGCCCGTGACATTGTTTTTGATTGTACTGCTGCTTTATTTCAATACGCGTTCTTGGATAAAAACAGGCATCATTATGCTCGCCGTGCCTTTTTCTTTGGTGGGCGCTGTGTGGTTTATGTATTGGCTTGGTTATGACGTTTCCATCGCCACTTGGGTAGGAATGATCGCGCTCATGGGGCTGGACGCGGAGACAGGTGTTTTCATGCTGCTTTATTTGGATTTGTCTTACAAGGATGCCGTTAAACGGGGGAAAATGAAAACGGCGTCGGATTTAGAGGAAGCTATCATTCACGGCGCGGTGAAACGGATCCGGCCGAAAATGATGACCGTGCTTGCGGCGATGCTGGGTCTTTTGCCTATTCTCTGGTCTATGGGAACCGGCGCTGATTTGATGAAGCGAATCGCCGCGCCCATGGTTGGCGGACTTTTGACCAGTTTTTTGATGGAGCTTCTTGTTTATCCGCCTATTTATAAGCTCTGGAAAAAGCGTGAAATGGGCTTATCAGCCAAATAGGCCCTGACTGCATTCATTCCCTTCAGTGAATCGGTGGGGTCCGTCGCCTAATTTTTATTGCCAATCCCGGGTATTCCCAATATGATGGAGGCATTATGAAAAAACCAAAAAAACCAAAAAAACCGATACAAAATTCAAATTCAATTCAAGTGGTGATCGAAATCCCGAAAGGGTGCAGAAATAAGTACGAATATGACAAGCAGAAAAATAGACTTGTGTTTGACCGGATGCTTTTTTCGTCCGTGCATTATCCCAGTGATTATGGCTACATTCCTGAGACGTTGGCGCTCGATGGAGACCCGCTTGACGCGATCGTTCTGGTTTGGGAGCCGACATTTCCCGGCTGTTTGATTGAATCCAAACCTGTCGGGCTTTTTAAAATGTGGGACGAAAAAGGGGAAGACGACAAAATCCTTTGTGTTCCCGTCCATGATCCGCTGTGGAGCCATATCCAGGACCTGTCGGATGTGCCTCCGCATCTTTTAAAAGAAATCGACCACTTTTTTTCTATTTACAAAGATTTGGAAATGAAAAAAGTGCGCGTAGATGGCTGGCGCAATCTTCCGGAAGCGCTGACCGTGATCCGTGAATCCCAGGAAAGGCACCGCAAAAAAAAGTGATCAAGAAACTTTTTGTTTTTTTGATTCTCGCTTGTGCGGTTTTTTCAAATAAATCGGCGGGGGCGGTTTTTGAACCGGTCATGCCCGCGATTTTAGCTCTTGCTCCCGGCGTCCCGGGTTGTGACGGTTTTACTCAGCCGACACAAGCCGAATTCGAGAAAATGGTCGCGGAGGCAACCACCTCCATTGGCACTCATCCCAACAACGCCTCTTTTTATATTCAGCGCGGAATCGCTTATGGTGACATGGGCGACCATGATAAGGCCATTGAGGATTTCAATAAGGCGATTGAGCTTGATCCGAAAAACGGTGACGCGTATTTCAACCGCGGTTTTGATTATGAGGATAAAAAGAATTTTGAACAGGCATTTTCGGATTACACCCGAGCATTGGAATTAAATCCGGAGCTATCGGACGCTTATTTGGGTTTAGGCCGGATTTTTATGGAAAATAAAAAATTTCGCGACGCGATCCAATTTTTTAGCGCGGCCATTCAACTGGATAGCCTGTACAGAGAAGCGTATTATAATCGCGCGCTCGCGTATGATGAATTGATGGACTACACGCATGCCGCCGCGGATTATGAAAAGGCTATCGCCTTGAATCCAAAAGACGCTTGTGCGCATAACAACCTGGCCCTTGATTATCAGTCGATGGGGCAAACGCAAACCGCGATGGTGCATTTTAATCAGGCGATTGCACTGGACCCGGCATTAACCAATGCCTACACCAACCGCGCTCAGCTTTATGCCGAACTGGGGCAAATTCAAAATGCGATTAAAGATTATGATGAGGCGTTAAAACTCGAGCCGCAAAACGCGGAATTGATTGCCGAAAAAGCGGAATGGGTTAGTCGTTTGAACGCGCCAAACCGTCTGCAAGCGCAAGGTTCTTCCTAATTTTTTCGTATTGGCGCATCCATTGCCATATCTTTTGAAAATTATTTGATCGATTGAAAGGAAGAATTTGAGCTCGGTTCTCGAAGCCAAAGACCTTGTTGTCCGCTACGGTCAAAAAACCATTCTTGATAAAGTCTCTTTAACCGTCGAAAAAGGCCATATTTTCGGATTTATCGGACACAACGGTGCCGGTAAAAGCACTTTCATCAAAACTCTTTTAGGATTTTTATTTCCCGCGTCCGGTACGGTGCGTCTTCATGGGGAGTCTCCAGACCGTCCTGGCGCTAAAAAGAAAATTGGTTTTTTGCCGGAATCATCGAGTTATTATCCTTTTTTGACGCCGGTGGAGGCGCTTTCTTTTTATGGTGAGGTTTGCGGGCTGGAGCCGGGTCTTATCCGTGAACGTACGCGGGAACTTTTGGAGTTGGTGGGGCTAGCCGACGTCAAAAATAAAAGAATTTCTACTTTTTCCAAAGGAATGGCGCAAAAACTGAGTCTTGCCCAAGCCTTGATTCACGATCCGGAGACATTGATTCTCGATGAACCCACCACGGGCCTGGACCCTCTGGCTAAAACCAAGCTGCGCGATTTGTTGATTGACCAGAAAAAGAAAGGCAAAACCATTTTCTTCTCTTCGCATGAATTATCCGAAGTGGAGCTTTTGTGCGACAGCATGGCCATGATCCGCGAAGGGAAAATCGTGGCTCAGGGGGCAATGTCCGATGTGTTGAAAGGATCAGGGGAGAGCCTTGAAAAATTTTTCGTGAAAATGATGACTGGGACTACTTCATGAAAAAAACTCTAGCCATCTCAAAACTTTTGATCCTTGAAATTTTTAGAAAAAAGGATTTTTACGTCGCGTTTGTTCTGACCGGTTTTATTTTGTTTTACGCGGCAAGGCTCCATTTTTATAATGCCTCCAACGCCTACCGGTATCTTTTGGATATGGGGCTTTTTTTGAGCGTATTCTTTGCTTCGTTTTTGACCGTGTCTTTGGCGGCAAGACAATTTCCATCGGAGACGCAGGCAAAAACCTGTCATGTTCTTCTTTCGAAGCCGGTTTCCCGGAATCAGTTCGTGCTGGGTAAATTTTTGGGCTCTTTTTCCGCAGGGCTCACAGTTTTATTTCTTTTTTTTGCGGTTTTAATGGGAGCCGCTGTTTCAAAAGCCACAGATTTTTCATGGGTTTTATCTCTTCAAACTTTTTATCTTTTTGGCTTATCGTTGATGATTCTGACGGCGATGACTATTTTCTTTTCTTTTTTTATGACAACGACCTCCAATATTTCCATCAGCCTGGCTTTGTTTTTGGTTATTCATTTGTATGGCGCGCGCCTGCGCCATTCTGCGGAAGCCATACAGGAGCCGCTCAGGCAAGTCATCCTTGGCGTGAACCAGGCGATTCCGCATTTCGGTTTTTTTGACATGCGGCAGCGGTTCATTCATGGCTGGGAGCCTATTTCGTTTCGACTCATCCTTTTTCTAACCGCCTATGCGTTTTGTTATTCTGCATTTTTCTTATTCGCCGGCTGCGCAATTTTTCAGAAGAAAAATATCCCGTGAAAGCAGCCTGGCTCGCCACCGCGAGTTTTTTTATCTGCATCTTTCTTTCGAGCCAAATCCAAGGAGACGTCCAGGCGTCGGCGGAGCCTTTTCAAGACGATCCTCTATTTCAAATGCTGGGAAGCGCCAAAGAAGTTTTGGGCGACATGGTTTATCTCAAGGCGGATTCCTACTTTCATGGCGGTTTACGCGCCGATATGCTGGAAAGCTTTGATGAAAGTCATGGTCTTTCCGAAGAAGACCATGAAGAAACAGAGCGCCATTTGGAAAAAAATTTTAAGCCCGCGGATTGGGTGGATAATGTTTATAGGCAGGTTTACGTATCCGAACACCGGCATATGGAAAAAGAGAATTCTCAGGAAATGCTGCCTATTTTAGGCCTTTCAGTGAAGTTGAACCCGCACAATATTTCCGCTGTGCTGTCTTCCGCTTATTGGCTGCAAAATCGTTCCGGGGATGATAACCAGGCTCTGGCAGTCCTGACGCAGGGTTACAAAGATAATCCGGATTCTTGGGAAATTGTGCTCGAGCTTGGAAAGATTTATTTTGAATTGAAAAAAGATCCGAAAACCGCCATTGATTATTATTTATCCGCGATTCGGAACATGGAAAAAGCGGAACATGAATGGTTTGACCCGATCCTCGCGCGTTATCATTTGGCGGAGGCCTATCTTCAGGCTGGGGACAAGGAAAATGCTTCAAAGTTTTACAAAGAGGCGTTGGTGTTGTATCCTGATCAACAGGAATCTGCTCTGAAAGAAATCCTCAAGAAGAAGATACTGGAAATGGAAGCGCCTGCATGAAATATTTAAAACGCCATCATAAAGTTACTGCCATTTTATTGGCCGCGGGCTTTTGTTTTGTGGCGGCCGTTTTTGGTTTGTCTTTAATTCCTCATGTGCACGGCAATGACTTTAATCATTCAAGCCATCCTGATTGCCCGCTGCATCAGCTTTCCGTGTCGGCGAATGCCGATCTGGTTCCGGTTCAGATATTTGATAGGGTTGATTTTAAATCAGAATCCGTTGAGCAAATTTTATTCTCATTCATTTCTCAGGCCACCCCTCAATACGAAAATCTCCGCGCACCTCCTGCTCTATAAATAAAACGTCGTTTTGACCGTTTTTTAAAAGAAAAGAGAAAACGCTTTCTCTTTTATCTTTTGTTTATATCTCAGGAGAAATCATGAAAAAAATATTTTTATGTGTGTTGTGTATTTTCTGTTCGTTTCATTCGAGGGCTTTCGCTGAAACCATAATCTCGGAAAACCAATATCAGGTTTTAGAATCGAAACTTCAGGAGCTTAATCAGGTTGTGATGGAGCTCAAAAATACGGTAGACAGTCAAAAGGTGGAAATCGAGTATTTAAAATCGAATCAAATTCGCGGCTCGGAACCGGCGCAAACGGCAGCTTCGCCCCCGACTGCTTCCCAAGGATCTAGAACGTTGCAAGGGCGCTGGAATCCGGATATTGGGGTGGTAGTCGATGCTGTACTCTCTCAGGATTCGCCTAGGTCAGATGGGGAGGGGGCGGACAGGCTCTCGGTGCGGGAAACGGAATTGGTTTTTGGGAGTCCGGTGGACCCGTATTCGCGTTTGGATGCCACCATTTCTTTTTCTGACTTTGAAGATCCGGGTCTTGAAGAAGCTTATTACACGCATTTTGATATTTTTGGTTCGGGGATTACCGGAAGATTGGGCCGTTTTAAACCTATGGTGGGCAAAGCCGCTTCCGTTCACCGGGATAGCTTGGACACCGTGGATGAGCCTTTGGTGGTTCAGCATTATTTCGGTTTGGAAGGTTTTAACAAATCCGGCGCGGATATTGCCAGAGATATCGAATTGCCTTGGGCGGTGACACATCGCTTAACCTTAGGCATTTTGGAAGGCGGCAATGGAGAAGGGGGGACCCTTTTTGGTGAAACCCGAAGACGCCCTACGATTTATACCCACCTTAAAAATTACGCGGATTTGAACGATTCCACGGGTCTTGAAATGGGCATAACTCAATTATTCGGTTCGCGTGATGAGGATTCAGGATTTGAGTCGAGCGTTCTGGGTTTTGATGTCACTTTGATTCATCATTATGCGGATCAGCGTCATGTAAAAATCCAAAGCGAAGGCTACCGTTTAAGCCGCTCGAAATCTTTTTATTCTCTGGAAGATCCGGTCTCGGGAAACGTGACATTTCAGGATTTGGACGATGCAAAGAACCTCTGGGGAGGTTACTCTCTTTTGGATTGGCGGTTTGACCCTCGTTGGGCCGCAGGTTTCCGCTTCGATGATCTTCAGCTTGTAGAAACGGCCGATAATTTTGCGAATCCCGATTCTCATGAGGTTGGGTACACGGGCTATTTGACTTTTTATCAGAGCGAATTTGCGCGCTGGCGTTTGCAACTAACCCACGTGGATTTGACGAATGGCGAGGATGATAACCGATTTTTTGTGCAAGGCACTTTTGCGATCGGTGAGCACAAACATAAATTACAGTAATTATTGACCTGCCTAAAAATAACAAGCCAAACGGGTGGCGCATGAAATCTATCTTTATTTATCCAAAAAGGACAGCACATCGCAACCCGAAGTCTTTTCTTGAGGTCCTGATAGCGTTTTTGGATAAATAAAATAGGTTTCGTGTGACAGGACCCGTTTGGCTTGTTATTTTTAGGTAGGTCAATACTAAGGAGGGGATGAGTTGTGAGGAGTGAGGCGCGGGTGAGGATGAGGGAAAAATTATTTTCACCCACCCCCATCCCCGACACACAACTCACAACGCATCCTCACCCTTTTAACATAGGAGGAGTTATGTTTAACCGAATTTTATTATTTTTGAGCATGTTCTTGTTCGTTTCGCCGCTTTACGCATCCGAAGGAAAATTAAACATTGTCGCAACAACCTCTTACAACGCGGACCTTGTTAAGAAAATCGGAGGGGACCGAGTGAATGTGGATTTCGTGGCGTCTCCTAAATTCAATGGCCATTTTATTCAGCCGAAACCAAGTGATGTGCGCAAATTGGCAAAGGCTGATTTGTACGTGAATGGCGGCCTGGACCTGGAAGCTTGGTCGGATCCTCTGGCGGAGGCTGCCGGAAAGCCGGAATTTTTCCGGGGAGGGGAACGATCCGTGGATTTATCGAACGGAATCCGTCTTTTGGGAATCCCTCAAGGAGCCATTTCAAGATCGGGAGGCGACATGCATCTTTTTGGAAATCCGCATTATGTCATGGGTCCT
>JAHFFM010000175.1 GCA_023247935.1 Candidatus Omnitrophota bacterium
GCGGGAAATCTCCGCCCCTGAGAGAACCGGCGCGCGCGTTTGGCGGAAAAAATTCCCAAAGCGTTCGATCGGCCCCGCCATAAACATCGGAAAGAAAAAAATGTAGGCGAGATAATCCAGGACGCCGTGTTCCTCGATGTTTCCTCTCGAAGATTCAATCAAATAGTGAATATGCTTGAAGGTGTAGTAACTGACTCCGATGGGAAGGATCACGACGGAAAAATCGAAGAATCCTTGCAGAAAGAAGGAGGCGTATTTAAAGAATAAAAGGACCGACAGGGGTACAATGACCGCCAAGTAAAATTTTAACCGCGGCCGCGCCGTGCGCAGGTCCCGGCCCGCGAAATAAACAAAAAGGGAAAGCGCGGCCACGCCCAAAGTACCCGCGGGCTGGCGCCAAGCAAGGAACCCAAAACTTCCGGCAGCCAAAAATCCCAGCCGGGCTTTTGGAGTTTTCAAAAAAAGCCAGTAAGTCAAAAGCATAAAAAGCAAAAAGAAGGGATAAAGCGGCGTGCTGTAAATCATTGCTTGGAAAGCCAATCGGCCAGTGCGGGCGACCATTTGTTACGGCCCGAAGCAGTGGTGTGCCGGCCGTCCACAAAATCGTCCGGTTTAAAGCGGACCTTCGAATTCAAATCCACGTAAGCGATGCCGTACTCGGCGGTGCTTTTCTTCAAAAGGGAGCGGTATTTCTCCCATTCTTCAGGGTCGATGCCCGAGGCCTCTTGAAGCCGGGCGGTTTCCATCAAAACAGGCGTGGCGCCTTTTTCGCGGATCCTTTCAATCAAGACTCTCAAGACACGCTCGTGATATTCCCGGTGCGCCGGAAAACCTTTCCGAAAGCGCTTGCGGATTTTACGCATAAGCAATGCCGTTTTCACTCTGCGGCCCAACTTGACGTGCGAGTACTGATACCGTTCATACATACGCGGCTGCTGGCCATAAAAATGGATTGAAAACCAGTCTTTAAGCCCCAAAAAAAAATGCCTGTAAACAACGGTGCGGGTAATCCGGAGGAAAGTGATTTCAGGTTGAGGAAAGCGGGAAATTATTTTAAGCTCGGGAATTTTAGCGCGGTATTTTTTCGCGAAGGGATAGGGTTCGCGCAGGAAAAATCCTTCCTGCATCCGGAAAAGAGTTTCTTTGACATCATAGGCAAACGTCATCGGTGAAACAAAAAGCAAAACTTGCTGGCCGGAGTGAAGCGGAGCGTCATCCAAAAGAAAAAGCGCTTCCGTAAGGCTTTGCGCGGAGGCCACCAGTTGAATCGTATGGCAGGCGGTCTTGCCTAAACTCCGGCACTCCTCTCCCAGTTTCGCATCCTCCCATAACGATTCGCGCACGGAGGAACTGCCGAGGATCACAAAATCGGCTTCGCTTAATTCGGGGCCCAGGGCTTTGCCCGCAATGACCGCATAGTCATCTTTCACAGTGGTTCCCATATCCATCATGGCTTCAGAGCTGCTGACGGATGCGGTCTTTGGAAAACTAAAAACTAAAATCAGGGAAATACCCATCCCTGCAGCCAGGAATAAAGTAATCCAATGGAAAAATCGGAGGGGAGAAACAAGCTCGTCATAAGAGCCTGCAAGACGGAGGCTGGATGAGTCTTCCGGCATTCTATTTTCCTGATGTCTCCACAAAGGCCAGGATGCGGGCCGCCGAATCAAAATTTTTGAGCGTCATGTCGCGCGGTTTTATTTTGCAGCCGCATTGCTTTTCAACAAAGGCCACCAGTTGGAGCAGGCTTGCGGAATCCACGAGGCCGGAAGAAAGGAGCGGCGTCTCGGCGGTAATCACGCCGGCTTTCCGTAACGTCAGTTTTTCAATAAACTCTTTCAAACTTGTTTCGTTCATCGTCCAAGCCCCGCTTCTTGAGGACCAACCCTCCTAAAGGGCCTTTCTAAAAAAATGGGGAGTATTGGATTCTTAAAATCCATTTTTCACAACTCCCCTGCCCGCAGCATGATGCGCGAAGTCGCCTGATTTATCAAGGGTTTCGTGTTTTCTACTGTTTCGATAAAGATTTTTGGGTTCTTCGCTCCGAGGAGAGCTGATTTTCAATCCTGGAGTAATTTTGAAGCCGGAATGCCAAGTCCTTTGGCAATCTTGAATAAGGCGGGAAGAGAAGGAAGGTCGATCTGTGGCACCATCGCCAATACTTTAAAGCCAGCGACAGCAACGGAAAGTTCCTTAACGCGAATAGCCGATATACTCGGAAAGCAATTTGGTGAGAACTAACTAAACGATGGCGAGGTCGTGCTTTAATTCAGTGGGGACTTTTTTTAATTCGGGGCGATTGTAAACTTTAGCGAGCTCAACAAAAACTTGTTTTAAATTCCCTCCGGCCTTTTTAACTCCGACAAATTCGATACCGACAATGCCGCCCGCTTTATCTAAATCAATGTTCACCGATGGAGAATGCTCAACGGTTTTAGCGATTTTTTCGTTGCTGAATTGAACATAAAGACAGCCGTACTGCGGATCAATAGTGATCTGCTGAATTTTTTTATCAACTTTAATTTGTCCGCGATGATGAGCCATTATGCTTCTCCGCCTGTAATAATTACAATTTGCTTACTGTCTTCTAAAACAACTAAAAAAGCGCTTTTGCCACCTATTTTAGATCTAATCTTCTGCCGACCATCTTCATCCGGAGGGTAAGAAAGATCGCGTTTTTCAAGAACCTGCAAAGCTTCTTTAAGACTAAGATTTCGTTGTTCAAAACGCTTTTGAGAATAGGGTGTTACGAAAACTTTTTTACTGCCAGAATTACCAATAAAAATGAGAGGCATAAACCTGTCTTAAACTGTTCAAATTATATCACATTAAAATAGAATGGGGAGTAGTGGATTCGAACCACTGAAGGCGTTAGCCAACAGGTTTACAGCCTGTCCCCTTTGGCCGCTTGGGTAACTCCCCGAAAACTTTCTCGCTCAAAGCTTCGCAAAATTTTTTAGCTGGTGGAGGGATTTGGCGCCCTTCGCCCTACGGGCTCCGGGTCGGCCACTCGCCTGCTCAAACATGACATTCAGTCATGTTTGAAAACGCAGGCTCTCTTCAAATCCCTCCTGCCGAATAAATAAAACGTTCAAGCAAGCTGGTGGAGGGATTTGAACCCCCGACCCGCTGTTTACAAAACAGCCGCTCTACCACTGAGCTACACCAGCATTAACTCTGACTTTGTAAGGGCTGGGTATTCTACCTAAAAGAACGGTAAAAATAAAGGAAGAGAATAAAGAAGATGGCCGGACCTTATCCGCGCTTCAATAAAAGACCGCCCCATCCGCGCCGTTTCAGGAGCTCAAGGCGCCGGAAACCAGGATACGTAAAACTCCCGGCAAAGCTGTCGATCTCAGCGCTGAGAATCCCGGAGATAATCAGAAAGCCGCCTTTGCGGATACTCGAGAAGAGAAAATGTTTCGCTTGTGCCAGGATCGAAGCCGTGAGATTAGCGCAGACCAGATCATACCGCCGGCTGCTTTTGAGGCGGACCACATTCTCGCGCCGGACAGAAAAATCTTTCGCGCTGTTTAATTTCAAATTGAACGCGGCCGCCTGCCGGGCCACGGGATCAAGATCGTAAGCCAAAATCGTTTTGGCGCCAAGACGGTGCGCGGCCACGGAAAGAATGCCGGTGCCGGTGCCCAGATCGAGAAAATCATCCAACGGGCCTTTGATCTTTTCCATCAATGCAATCACAATTTGAGTCGAAGGGTGCTGGCCCGACCCGAATGCCGCCTTGGGGTCCAGATAAATAGGAAGACGGCCGGCTGCGGCATGGAACTTTTTCTTCTGCCAAAAAGGCACCAGCATGAATTTCCGGCCCAAGGGCATCATCCGGTAATCGGTTTGCCATTTGTCCAGCCAGTCTTTACGGGTGAGGATTTTGGATTGGAGGCGCCAATCCGGGGATTCGAGTTTTTTGAATTGCTTGACGGTTTTTTGAAGCAGGCTTTTCCGGCGCGTATAAACCGCCGTGCGAAATCCTTCCGGGCTTTCAAAAAAAACGATTTCAGACCCGGGGACTCCGCATCGGGCAAAAAAATCCGCGCTCTTTTCTTTAAACTTGGATTCCCCTGCCCCGGGTTCAACGGAAATTTCAACAAAGCTTTGCGGTTTCATGGAGAGGAATTATACCGCGCGGGACGGAAAATCCGGAAAAATTCCGGACTTCCCGCCTTTTTTCGAAAGGATCAATGCTTATTGGTTACCTGAAACATGATTGAAAAAGTCTGCGGTCCCGCCGGCGTCTCGCAGATGCCCTGAAGGATATAGGTCCCATCGGCAAGTTTCCGGGTG
>JAHFFM010000176.1 GCA_023247935.1 Candidatus Omnitrophota bacterium
AAAGGCGCCCATGTAGAAAGCCAGCACAAATTAATTATCCAAAACGCCACCGTGCGAAATGACGCTAAAAAAATCAATCTTACCCAATTGTATGGAGAAGCCAGTCTCGATAAAAAAGGTGTACGGCTACAAAACACCCGCTTTGTTTGGGCGGGAAAAAATTATGGCCTGTCCGCTTTTTTTCCTGCCACAGCGGAAGGCGTGGGTCATATTCATATCAAATCTACGGAAATGGACGCAATGACCGATTACCGGACAGAGGGCGAAAATTTTATCCTCAAAAACGGGAAAGCTTTTTTCGCGGGCGCCGAAGCCGCGTTCACCGGAACATGCCAGGACATTTCAAAACCGTTTCTTCAAATTACGGGTCAGGTTCGCGTGGATGCGGATAAACTGTTGAATTATTTTAAAAAATCACAAGCGGGTATGAAAGATATCTTCATCGCGGGAATTTTAAACGGTCCTTTTGTTTTAAACGGCTTCTGGGACAAGCCGCTGGATTGGGATTTGAAAGTGGATGCCAATGGTGCTCCTGTTTACTTCCAAAAAAATTATCGCGTGGAAAAATTTCAAACCCAAGTCCGAATGAAAAATCGCGTCCTAAATATTCCCTTCTTTCGTGCCGCTGGCTATGACGGCAGCCTGGGCAGCGAATTTCATATCAACCTGGCCTCCGATCCCCCTGTTTTTGAAAGCCAATTTTACGCTCAAAATATAAACCTGGAAAAAATTGCGGCGGATTTAGACCCGCCCAAAAAAAATCTTAAAGGAATTCTCATGGGAAAACTTGCGCTTGCCGGCCAATGGCAGCGTCCCGACACCTTTCAGGGAAGCGGTTCCTTAAGCATTGCCAAAGGATTGCTGTGGCAAACCAATCAATTCAAGGCCATGGGACATTTGCCTCTTGTGAAAGTAGAAGGTCTGGAACTCGTGACTTTTGAGGAAATGAGCGCCACTTTTCGCGTTCAAAACAAAAAAATTCACACCGAGGACTTGGCAATGTTCGGCGATGCGGTGGATTTGTCCCTTCGAGGCGCGATTGGATTTGACCAATCGTTGGATTTGATTATGAATATTCAATATTCAAACGCCGTTTTTGAGGGCGCGTCCATCACGGGCGGGCTGGCGCCCATCATGGTTCAGCAGGCCACGAATTTTATTTCCGAATATAAACTAAGCGGAACGTTAAAAAAGCCGACGTTTGAAAAAATGATTCTTCCTTCGGGCCGCTCGGTGGGGAAAAAATTAACCGACGTGCTCCGGACGATTATTTAAATATTTGAGAAGCGCTTTTTTGGCGGCGCGCAAAGCCCGGCCGCGATGACTGATTTTGCCTTTTTGGGCGGAATTTAATTCCGCATACGTTTTAGACATGCCTTCCGGAATAAAAATCGGGTCGTAGCCAAAACCAAAATCCCCTTTTTCAATAAAACCGATACGACCATCGCATTCACCTCTAACCGTCGCAATTTTCCGGCCTTGATCAAAAATGGAAATCACGGACACAAACGTCGCTCTTCGCTTGGGCCAGGGAATCAAACGCAGTTGACCCAATAATTTAATGTTGTTATCTTCATAAGAGCATTTCGGTCCGGCATACCTGGCTGAATAAACGCCAGGCTTTCCGCCGAGTGGCCGGACGCATAAGCCCGAATCATCCGCCAACACTAGCGAGCGTGTTCTTTTAGAATAAACCCTGGCCTTTTTTTCCGCGTTTTCCTCAAATGTTTTGCCGTCCTCATGAACCGCGGAACTTTTTTTGAAATCAGTCAAAGAAAGAACTTCGATTTTCGAGCCCTTCATCAAATGCTGAAGCTCTTTTAATTTATCTTTATTCTGTGTGGCCAGAACAACTTTTTGATTTTGCATAACGCCTTAGTATACAGAACTAAAATGCTTTGTCTAATTTCATTTGCCTTAAGCGCCTCTATTGACCTACCTAAAAATAATGAGCCGAACGGGTGGCGCATGAAATCTATTCTTATTTATCCAAAAAGGACAGCACATCGCAGCCCGAAGGTTTTCTTTGAGGTCCTGATAGCGTTTTTGGATAAATAAGAATAGGTTTCGTGTGACAGGACCCGTTTGGCTCATTATTTTTACGTACAATTATTTTGAGGATGCAGCGGCTTCTTTTGCGGCTTGCTTTGATCCACACGACGCAGCTTTGAGGGCTTTGCCGGTTTCTAGGAACGATTTCAAGCTGGAAAGTACGCGCGGCCAGCCACCGGAAACCTTATTCACCATGTCCGAACCGGGTTTGAAGTCCCCATGAATCACGTCCAGCCGCACTTCGTCGTCGATAGCTTCAATCTCAAAAGTGACGCGGGAAACATCCGCTTCGTTGGCCGGTTCGGCCCAGGTCAGCACAAGCCGTTTCGGTGGCACGCTTTCCACTACCTTGCCGGTGACCCAGACGGTACGCTGCTTATCACCGGTAACGTGCGCCCATTTCGAGCCGGGTTTCCAATCCGAAACGTTTTCGTTGCCGCCCCAATACTGGCGCGCAAATTCGGGGTTCGTAATGGCATTCCATACTTTTTCCGGTGTTGTCCGGATGTAAGTGGTGTAAATAAGTTCGGGTTTAGCCATGATCATTCTCCTTCAATGCTTGTTTAAGGTTAAAGAGCGCTTGAACCTGCCCTCGCTCAAACTTGCCGATCCAACGCATGTAGATCTCATTGATTGGCACAGCATTGAGATAGTGCAGCTTTTCACGTCCCCGCTTTACCGTAACAACAAGATTTGCCGCTTCCAGTAAAACAAGGTGTTTGGTTACAGCCTGACGACTCATGTCATGCTTTTCGCAGAGCTGCCTCAAGGTCAGACCATTTTTTTTATGGAGCCGGTCCAGCAGTTGACGTCTACTCTTATCCGCGAGAGCTTTGAACACTTTCTCTTCATGAGTCACCATAACACCATTATGCAACTATTTGGTTGCCTGTCAAGTAATCATTGATCAGGAAATTATAAAACATTAATGAGTCTATTCTTGGTTAATTTCGTCCAGGAGACAGTGAGGGTATTCCGATAGTATCCGAAATCCTATTGAAAAAATTAGTTTGGTCTAACGTGGTCCAACTCACAATCCCCTCACTTTACTCCGCTCGTGCAAAGCCACGGCAAGTTTTAGCAAACTCTGAACCGAATCGTTTCTGTAAACGACATCCCGATTGGCGATGGCTAGGATATAGACCTCTTTAAATTTAGTGTTGATCGAATAAACCAGGCGGTACTTGCCAAAACGCAGTTTCCATAATTTCTTTGTTGTTCCTTTGAGCGGCTGCCCGACATAATGCGGTAGCTGGGCAAGCCTTTGATCGGATTTTTCGATAATGGTTTCGGCGATATCCTGGGAAATCTCGGCTAGATCGTCACGCGCCGCGGTCGACCATAAGATTCGGTAAGGTGGGAACTCTACCTTTTTTTCTTGCGGGCTTTGTTCCACTTCAGCATTTCCTGGGTGCTCATGGCGTCATCGCGGCCAAACGTCTCAAGCCTTTTTGTGGCCACCTCTGATAAGGTTAGGTCTTCTGCAAATTCCAGGGCTGAAGTCACCAGCTTATGAATCAGCTGAGACATAGGAATTTTTTCGGCTTTGGAAATAGCTGCCAAAGCCTCATAAATTTCAGCTTCAAACGGAACCGCTACTCTTTGCATTGTTGTCGGCACGGATAACCCCCCTTTTACCTCTATCCTTTTGGTGTCGCACTTCTGATACAAAGTGTAACATAGGTGTTACACTTTGTCAAATGTATCGCGCATCCCCAGATCTTAAACCGCGCTCAACTTTCGAAAGGCTATCGCTAATTCAGCCTTTGATACTTTGCTTTGTGCCACGCTTAGGCATGACCTTAGTAAGCGTGGATCGGGGATCGGATATTCTAATATCGTTTATGCGCAAAAAAACAAGCGCGCTGGCGATGGCAACCCGCTTATTACCGTCAAAAAAGGGATGCTTTTGACAAAGGTGAAACGCATAGGCGGCCGCCATTTCATACAGATCGCAATGAAGATAATGCCCGCCAAAGCCAGCCGACGGCTGAGCTGTCGCAGATTCTAACAAAGCCATGTCACGAATGCCCACCCGACCTCCGTAACGAGCGATCTGATCGCTATGGATCGCCACGATTTCGGCAAGCGTCAAAAAATAGGGCTCCGGCACGTTCTATCCGGCCAATGCCTTTAGCGTCTTGGCATGGTCGCGGTTGATTTCTTCGAGCGCCTGACTGAACTTCTTTTCTCTCTTGGCTTCTTTAACCGGCGAGACAATC
>JAHFFM010000177.1 GCA_023247935.1 Candidatus Omnitrophota bacterium
AATTTGAAATCTTCTCAGTTTGCAAACATTGCAACCAGCACTTCTTCATCCGCTTATGACGCCGGAAAAGACGGTACTTACGGCACCAGCGACGACATGCAGGGCACGCTTACGACCACGGTCCAAGACTTTTTAGATTTTGATAATGACGGCAATTCGACGGAAACGCAAATCAACGTGGATGGCTCGGGGGGCAACGATTCAACGGCAGTGCCTGTCCGGGTTCAATTCGCATGGACGGAGTATGTGATCGGCCAGGCAAGAAATATGACGGTCTCGGCTGACACCATCATAGCCCAATGAAAAATAGAGCGGCGCTCTTAACGTCTCAAAAAGGAATGACTCTGGCGGAGATCATGGTTGCCGCCGCTTTCAGTATTTTTTTGACGGCGGGTGTGATGTCATTTGCTTCCTTTTTCAATAACGCTCAGTATGAATATCAATCGCATGTAGAGCTCACCAATGACTGCCGCCAAATCATTGAAAAAATGGTTTGGGGATACAAAGAGGCGGGCGTGGCTCAAAGACGGGGAATTGCAGAGGCTGTCACGGGAACGATTGTTTCAACCACGCAGTTTCGCTACACGGATGTAAGCGGCACGCAATACACTTTGAGATCCAATAACGGAAATATTGAATACCAGCGCGGTAGCAGCGGCACATGGACGACTTTGCTGGACCCGAACGGCACTTCCGTAGCTTATGACGCAACCAAATACACAACGTCTTTAGCGTTTACGGCGCCCACCACCAACAATTCGGTGATCGTTCGCGTGGTGGTTGGAAAAAATATATTAGGGAAATGGTATTACGGCTCTTCGTCCACACAAGTGTTTTATCGGAATGCATAACACGGGGAAACCCGGGAGGATGCCATGAAAATATTTGATAAAATTAAAAAGCTCGGCGAGAAGGGAATTGTTCTTCCGCTGGTATTGAGCTACTCCTTGGTTTTTACCGCCCAAATCACCGGACTTGCCGAATACGCTTCGCATACCCAGCGTCTGGTGCAATCTCAGCAAAATCAGATGACCTCTTTTTATCTTGCTGAGGCGGCCGCCGAAAAAACAGTGGCCGCTGTCCGGCTTTATATCGCTCAAAACGGAATAAGCCCTTCCAGTTCTGTTTTAACTACGTTGAGCGCGGCGCCAAACATTTCCAGTTCCGGAGCCAGTTACACCACGGCATCCGTGGCAAGTTTTGGCAGCGGCGGATGGACTTCCAAAACATTGTCGTCGGGCGATTATTCTGGACTCAGCGCCAGCACGCAAACCGTTAACATTGTCGCCAGCGCCACGGACAATAAAGGCGGTGTGACCCACAATACAACGGTCAGTCAAACGCTTGAAGTGCAATTGATCCCTATTTTTCAATTTGGCGTGTTTTATCAAGAGGATTTGGAAATACAGCCTGGAGCCACCATGACTTTTGCCGGGCCTGTGCATACGAATGGCAATTTGTACGTAGGTGTTGATTCCAGCACCTCGAGTCTTTCGTTTCAGTCCAGCATTACGGCGTATGGAACTATCCTGCATGCCAGAAAAGGACCCGGTACTTTGGGAACCGGCGCTGTGAACATTGAGGACAGTTCCGGAACGTATCAAAATATGTATTTAGGGTCAGGCGCCGGTCAGGGCTGGCTCGACAGCGGTCATAGCTCATGGGCCACCATGTCACAAACGCGATGGGGAGGAAATGTTTTGAACGCAGCACAAGACGTGAAGAAATTGACCTTGCCTCTGCCCTCCACAACGGATTATCACACATTAATTGAGCGCCGCGTGTCAGGAGAATCCAGTCAGCTTCAGGCGGAAAAGATGGATTACAAGGCAAATGTCCGAATCATCGACGGTTCGATTCTGGATCAGAATGGCACAACCATTGAATTGCGTTATTGTTCCGGCGGCGGCACCTATAATTCCAGCAACAACACCTGTCCCGGCAGCCAAACCGTAGTAAACCCTGTTTCAACCGCGCAGTTTTATAATTTCAGGGAAGGTAAAACGGTGAAAGCAACGGACATTGATATCGCAAAATTAAATTCCAGCCCGTCGTTTACCGCTCTTGTCAACGCGAACAACGGCGTGGTGGTTTATTTCAGTGACAGCCGAAGCAGTGGTTCAAGTACCTATCAAGATTCAGTCCGCATTATTAATGGTTCGCAATTGCCGACAAAAGGGTTGACGGTGGCATCGGAAAATCCAATGTTCGTAAAAGGAAGTTTCAATACCACAAGTAAGCAGCCTTCGGGTCTTGTTTCGGATGCGTTTAATATTTTGTCCGGAAACTGGAGTGATACGAACAGCACGAATACGGGTTTGTCCGGAAAAACAGCGACCGCAACCACGATTAACACAACCGTCATCACCGGAAACACGGACACCACTTCCGGTCAATACAACGGCGGTTTCGAAAATATTCACCGCATGCATGAAAATTGGAGCGGGGTGAATTTAACCTATTCCGGTTCAGTGATCGTGCTTTATAACAGCACCAAAGCGACGGGGAATTGGGTGTACGGAGGGAATTATTACACGGCTCCCAACCGTATTTGGAGCTATGACACTTCGTTGTCCGGCGGAACCACCTCAATACCTGGGTTTCCGAGCGTATTTAACGTCGCAAAAGCTGGCTACGAAGCGACTTAACATTCTTTCCTTATTGCTTTTCCTTGATTAAATCTATATACTGAATAAGCAAAATGTCAACTAAAGATAACTTTTAAATAAGACTGAATTATAATCATAAGAGCTTTCATTGCCAAAAACCAATAATTTTTCAAAACAGGAGACCACGACCGGTCTTGATATAGGAAGCTATTCCATTAAATGCGTGGAAATGACCCGTGGGTCGGATAAATTTGAATTAAAAAGGGTGTCCATTCTTCCGGTGAATTCCAATTCTCCGGAGTCCGTGACCAAGGTGCTTAAGCTCATTTTTGACCAGCAGATTTTAACCTCCAGGCGGATCCGCATTTCCGTTTCCGGCGGCGGGTCATCGCTTCTGATTCGTCGCATCCAGCTTCCCGTGATGACGCTGGCAGACCTTCGAGGCGCCATTCGTTTTGAGGCGGAAGGACATATCCCGTTTCCTATTGACGACTGCCAAATTGATTTCCAAATTTTGAATCAAACTCCGGACAAAAAGAGCATGAATGTCATATTAGCCGCTGCAAAAAAAGATTTTATTAAGGAGCGTCTCAAACAAGTGGCGGCATTGAACATCGCTCCGGAACTGATCGATGTGGATATTTTTTGTTTGATTAACGCCTATGAAGTGCTGGGGCAGACGGCCGGCGAAAGCACGTTTGGTTTATTGAATATTGGTCATCGCGTCAGCTCTTTCGCGATTGTTCAAGACAAACTTCCTTTTTTTGTCCGTGAAATTCCATTTGGGGCGCTTGGTATCACGCAGGAATTGATGCAGTCCAAAGGAATTCCGGATGCCGACGCTGACCGCTTGAAAATGGAAAGAAATCCGGAGTCGGAGCAGGAATTAAAAGCGGCCGTGATGAAAGGGCTTGAGCCTTTAATAGACGAGATGAGGCATTCCATTGATTATGTTGAAAACGAAATGGGGGATGAGCTTAAAACCATTTGGCTTTCCGGTGGGGGCGCTTTGTGCCCGGGGACGGCGCAAACGCTTACTGAGGAATTGGGCAAGCAGGTCAGTTTGTGGGACAACACCAAGCGCATGGAAGTTTTTGGGGATATTGACCATCAGTTTTTGGCGGCCCATTCGGCGGAATTAAATGTCGCATTGGGCATGGTGCTTCGCGGCGTGGGCGGAAAAAAATGATAGAAATCAGCCTGCTCCCCGAAGAGCTCCGGAAAAAAGAGCGCATCAAAGTCGCCATGCCGGAAATCCCCATCAAAAAAACACTTTTTATTTCGCTTGGAGTCCTCGCCTCTTTTCAATTGCTGTTCACGCTGTTTACTTTCTTTTTATACACGCAGGAAATTTCGCTCACGAAAAATGTGGTTTCGCTCAAAGAATCCTCAAAAGACGTGATTGCCCAAAAAGAAGAGGCAGAGGCGATATATAACCGTCTCAAAGAAATCCGTTCCGTGGTTTCGCGTAAATTTTACTGGTCGGAGCTGTTGAGTTCGGTTTCCAATTCCGCGACCAAAGGTGTTTGGCTTAGAAATTTATCGGTTACGGATCAGGGGCCCAAGCCTTCAGGATCGGATAAAGCTTCAACTGAGCCGCAGTCTTCGGATAAAGACAAAAAAGCGGCCAAGGATATGTATTTGGTTTTAGAG
>JAHFFM010000032.1 GCA_023247935.1 Candidatus Omnitrophota bacterium
ATCATTCTAAGCAGACCACCAAAGATAAAAAATGGGTTCTGAATAGTTTTACCGCCAAGGTCGACTCCTTGATTGAGTTGGGACGCATGACGACCGACCAAGAAAAAAGACGTGAGATTTATCACGCGCTTCATGATTTAGTTTATGCTGATCAACTGCGTCTGTGTCTTTATTTTCCCTATACATTTCACGCCGCTAGAAAAAATCTCCATAACATCAATCTATTCCTCAATGAAAATATGCCCACCTATCTTTTGAAGGAAGTTTACCTGGAAGATAACTAAAAAAAGGGGGGTGATAACATGCAATCCACCGAAGTGAAGGAAGCTCAAGTCGATCTCGAAGTGCTTAACGAAGGCGCGGAAGATGTGATGGCGCTGGAAAGCCTTTCGTGTTGCTTTCCATCGGGCACGCTGAGTTTCAAGAGCGCTGTCTAGTTGATTTCTGAAAGCAGATGGCTTTCAGACTTTTCGGAGGCCATCTGTTTTTCAGATTAAAAACAGGAGAAAATAGATGAAAATTTCTAAATTTTCGATTTTTGTGGACGGATATCCGGAAGCTCACGAGTCGCTTGTATTCAACACGCGCACCCACGCCTTAGTGAAAATTTCATCGCGCTTTAAAGATATTTTAGAAAAATTAGAAGAGGCTAATTATCAAGAACTTCTTCCTTATGAAGACAAACTCATTCATTTGCATAAAATGGGGATCGTTGTTCTTGATGAAGCGGACGATCATGAGCGTTTTGAGCGTTTTATAGACCGGAAAAAATACGGAGTAGACACCAAAGATTTTACTGTTACCTTGTTGACGACGTACAGCTGTAATTTTGCGTGCACTTATTGTTTTGAAGAAACCACGCGCGGTTCCGGACAAAAAATGACCAAAGAAACAGCCGACATTGTGATGGCATGGATTAAAAAACGTGTGAAACGGTATCAGGTGAAACAATGCACGATCAATTATTACGGCGGCGAACCGCTCCTTAACCAACCGATCATGGAATATGTTTCCAGCCATATGCAGGAATGGTGTTACTCGCAGGGGGTTCAGTTCAGAGTGAATATTCAAACCAACGGTGCTTTGTTTACGCCTGAATTTATAGACAAACACATGCAGTGGGGTTTGGAGTCGGCGCGCATTAGTTTGGATGGAACCAAAGAAGTGCATGACAAACAACGTCCCATGAGAGGCACCGGCGGCGGAACTTTTGATGTGGTCATGAAAAATCTGATTCCGGCGGTGGATAAAATCAAGATGAGTATCGCCGCAGGCTATGACAAGAGTGATACTCAGGGAATTGTGGATCTCATGGATTACTTGGACAGCGTGGGCGTTTTGAAAAAACTGGATAAATTTCTTTATTCCCCGGTGCATCCAACCTTAGGACCCAAGGATCACCCCGAGAAGCTCGAGGGAGTCAGTTGTATGTCTAATTATGAAACGGATAATCTTTTGAGCACATCCACAGCTATCAAAAAAGCGATGGAGGAGAGAGGTCTTAGTTCCAAGTCCGGCCTCTCAACTTCCATGTGTCCACTGACGCGTGAGGCCGGCAGTCCCACGATTGATACCAATGGACTCATTTTCAAATGCAATTCCATGTTGGGTCATCCAGATTTAGCCGTGGGGGATGTCCGCGAAGACGAGTACAACAAAAAACAGCAAGAGTTTATGGCGATGGAGCCTTTCAGAGATTGCGATGACGACTGCGCCTACAAGCCTCTCTGCAACACCGGTTGCCGGCTCTTTGGATTTTTTAAACACGGTGATTTCTCCGCCAAAAGCTGTACGCGCGAATACATGGACAAGTTTGTACCCGGCGCGATCAAGAAAGAATATGAGCTTCGCATGGCCGCCAAGCAGACGAGTGTCCAGCCTGCTTAAGCTTTTATTCAAAAAACGGCGGGTCTTGTTTGGCGCTTCTTTCGGAAGCGTGTGCGTCACCAACGCGTTGGCGCTCGCGTTTCCGTTGGGAATTAAGTTTTTGATGGATGCCGCCCTGACCGGAAAAAGTTTAAGCTTACTTTATCCGGTCAGTTTTATTTTAGTGGCCAGCTTTGTTTTAAAGGCTTATTTGGATGTGGTCAAATCAAAACTCAGTGTTTCGCTCGCCGAAGGCATCGCACTTGATTTTAAAAGTCTGATTTTCGAAAAAATATTAACTCAGCCGCTTTTGGTACTGGAGTCCAAGCCAAGCTCCGATTATTTGACTTATTTCACGCGCGATATCGACGCGATCAAGCGATTTTTGGGTTATTTATTTTTGGATTTTCTTTATTCTTTGATTTTAGTCTCGTTTATTTGGCTGCTCCTTTTAAAGTGGGTGCCGGATCTGGCATGTTTGTGCCTGGTATTTATGCTGACCCCTATTTTAATTTATGCCAAGTGGGGGACAAGCCTCCGAAAGGATTATGAAAAACTTAAAAATCTCGAAAATGCTTCTTGGAGAAGAATCCCGGAGATTTTAAAAGGCATTCGTACGATACGGGTTTTTAATCAAGAAGCGCGGGAGACGCACGGATTTCTCGAAAAACAAGACACCCTCTTAAAAGCCTCTGTTGAGACTTATTCCAAGGATGGTTTGGTGTGGGCGGTGGCCAGTTTGCTGGCCTCGGTGTTTATGGTGGTGTTGCTCGTGTTGTCTCTAGAGAAGGTCTCTCACGGAAAGATGACGGTCGGAGCACTCGCGGCGGTGAACGCCTGTTTTGTGATGCTTTTTTTGCCGCTAATTAAAATGGCGCTCCTTAATAGTCATTGGCAGGATGCCCGTATCAGCTACCAACGTCTTTCGGATTTTCTAAGGAACGCTCCTTCGCCGAATCGATCCCAGGAGGAAGTGATTGACGGCGCAGTCTCTCCGGCGGAACCACTTGTTTTTAAAAACGTTTCCTTCGGTTACGATAAGAAAAATCCAATCTTAAAAGAGATCAATTTTAGTTTGCGAGCCGGTCAGAAAGCCGCTATTGTGGGCGTAAGCGGTTCGGGAAAGACCACGCTTGTACTCTTGATCGCGCGTCTTCTTCAGCCGGATTTAGGGTCGATCCATAGAAGCGCCAAAGAAAAATGCGCGTTTGTGCTTCAAGACGATTTTTTATTCGAGGGAACCATCCGGGACAACATTATTTGCGGGCGCAAAGAGATGGAGGGCTCCGCTATTTTTGAATTGGCAAAAGAAACAGGTTTGTTTGATTTTATCACCGATCTTCCCGAGGGACTCGACACGATGATCACCGAAAATTTTACCAATATTTCTTTTGGCCAGCGTCAAAAGATCGCGCTGGCTAGGGCGCTCCTTATGGATCCCGAGATTTTGATTTTGGACGAACCGACATCCTTTTTAGATCCGATCAGTGAACAAGCCTTGCTCGATCTTCTTTTTCGGATAAAATCAACGGTAGTCATGATCAGTCACCGGATCGCTTCCATTCGTGACATGGACAAGATTATTGTGTTGGATCAAGGCCGAGTGGCGGGGGAAGGCGCTCACGAAGAACTCATCGCCACGAATAGGGTTTATCAGATGATTTGTTCGAGGCAAGTGGAAAGCACGCAAGACGCCGGGGTTTCTTAAACAAATGAAAATCAAAAAATTTCTCATAGAGCGTTTACCGCATCCGATGTGGGCACAGATGTCCCTGGCGCTCGGAGTTTTGGTCACGGTCTCGCTGGTTTTTCTGGGGATCATTCTTATTCAGGAAAGCCGTAACGCTGTTCGCACGACAGTGCTTCGTGACCAGTCCCAACTGGCCATTCGCGCCGCGGCGGATGTGGAAGAATTTATGAAGCATCCCAAACAGCTTCTAGTCGCGACCTCTTCTCTTTTGGGCACTCAAAACCGTGACAACTGGGAGCAAGAATCTCTCTTGGTTGATTTGGCGCTTAATAATGAAATTTTCGAAAAAGCCTCTCTTGTGGATTTGAACGGCCAGGAAATATCCACCTCTTCTCTCGGCGCTTCTTTTGAAAATTATCAAAATGTGGATAGTTTTAAGATGGCCAAATCCGGCTCTTTTTACACTTCGCCCGTTTTTATATTGCCGCACAAACAATTGCCCTTTGTCATCATGAGCGCTCCCGTATTTCAGCGGGGTCGAGTCGTGGCTGTCTTGATGGGTTGGGTCAATTTACGGGGAATTTGGAAAAAAGTAGATGAAGTTCAGATCGGGCAGACAGGCCGCGCTTACCTGGTTTCCGAGAATGGCACTCTCTTGGCTCATGAAGACAAAAAGAAGGTGATTTCCCAGGAAGATTTTTCCAAGTATGACGTGGTTCAGGAAGTGTTGGCGGGCAAGGAAGGGAGCAAAGAATTTCGAGATAAAAACGGCAAGAGCTGGCTCCGTTCTTACGCGCCGATTCCTTCGCTTCATTGGGGACTTGTGATTGAACAAAGTTCCGAAGAAGCATTTTCTTTTTTAAGAAAAATGACCGAACAGTCGCTTTTACTCATTCTCCTAAGTTTGGCGGCTACGCTGGTGGTCAGCGTCTTTTTCGCGCGCATGATTGTAAGCCCCATTAAATTATTAGCGGAAAGAATGCAGTTGGTGGCTCGCGGCCGCTTGAATCAACGCCTTCCTTTTGGCCGGAAAGATGAGATTGGGTATTTGATGGGATCTTTTAACCGGATGACGCAACAATTAAAAGAAGCCCGGCAGTCGGAAAAACTGGTTTTGATCGGCCGTGCGGCGACCGCGATCACGCATGAGCTCAAAAATTCACTTGTGATGGTGAGCACTTTCATTAATTTACTGCCGACGCGTTATAGAGATAGCGCTTTTGTTAAACAAATGTCAGAAGTGTTGCCTCAGGAATTAAATAGTTGGAAAAATATGCTCGACGACATTTCCAATTATTCCAAGCCGCTCAATTTTGAAATGAAGCCAATCGCGTTTAAGGATGTGATTAAAAATTTTATTTCGTTGGTCGAACAGCGTTTGATTCAAAGCCATGTCGAGCTTTTGCTGGATATTCCCGCTGAACTTCCGATGATTCAGGGAAATCCTCAAAAATTAAAACAAGCATTTATGAATATTGTGATTAACGCGGTAGAGGCCATGCCAGCTCAGGGCGTTTTAAGTATTTCGGTGGGCACGCCGATGACTCACGCGGGACTGATGGAGACCCAACAACTGGAAGTTAAAATTCAAGACACCGGCTCCGGCATTCCCCAGGAACGCCAGGCGCATATTTTTAAACCTTTTTATACCACCAAACCCAACGGCTTAGGCTTAGGACTGGCTATCTGTAAAGAAATTGTGGAAAAACATTCCGGATCTATTGAAGCCATCAGCAAGGTGGCTTTGGGCAGTGCTTTTATTCTAAGATTTCCGATTTACTCCCCAACCCCCGATATTCCCTCCCAAGGCGGCTCAAAAGCCGAAGCAGGACAGTCAAAACAAGAGTCCTGACATACCTTTCTTTATCAAAATTAAGTAACCTATACTAAGATTATCAATTTAATACTATGTCTTTCGAAAAAAACACATCCAATAAGATACTTATTGTCGACGACGACTCCGAAATGCTCCGGTTTTACAAGGAGCAGTTGCGGATGCGTGGGTTTGACGTGCACACCGCTTCCGGTGGCGGTGAAGCGATTGAGTTGATTAAAAAAGATGCTTACGGCGTGATTATTTTGGACTTACGCATGCAACTCATGGACGGCATCGAGACGCTTGAACATATCAAATCTTTAGACTCCGAAGCGGAGATTATTATGGCCTCCGGCGAAGGAGATATCGATAAAGCCGTGGAATCTATGAAAAAGGGAGCGGTCGATTTCATCCAAAAGCCGATCAAGATGGAAGAATTACTTTCGCTGATCGAAAAATCTTTCGATCGTCGCCAAATCCAACACCTGATTTCACTCTATGAAGCCAGTAATGAAATTTTTTCGGCGATGAAACTGGAAAACCTTTTTGAATCAACGTTAGATTATCTGGTGCCTCTCTTTCGCGCCCAGGAATGTGCGATCATTTTAAAAAATGAAAATAACTCTCTTTTTATTGCCGTTAGTCGCGGATTGTCTCAACACTCACGGCTGGGTTTACTCCAAATGGGGGAAAAGATCGCCCACGCTTCGCCTCTAAACCATGGCTTTTTATTAAATCCCTTCTTTAAAAAAGACAATGCTTTTGCGGGCTTGAATGGGGATGCCGATCATTTTAATGGGTTGTTGGCGCCGCTTTCTGATCACGATCAGGCGCTGGGCTTTCTGTATTTTGGACGGAATCAGAACCAAGAGTATTTTACGGGTGAAGATTTAAAAAACGCGATGATGTTCGCTTCACAAATAGCACATACCATCCGCAGTACCTCTCTTTATGAAAATATTAATGAGAAAGTTGCTAGCCTAAAAAAAGCGCAGGAAGAGTTGATTCTCATCAAATCAAAAATGGAAGAAAAAGAACGTCTGGCCAATCTCGGCATGATGATTTCAGGACTTGCTCATGAAATCAATAATCCCCTCACGGCGGTGATTGGTTATTCCGACCTTCTTTTGCAGACTTCGGGAGTGGCTTTGGATATCAAAGAACAGCTTAATATCGTGGCGCGCGAAGCCCAGCGTTGCCGTGAAATGGTTCAAGATCTCTTGGAATACTCCAAACCCAGAAAACCTCAATGGAAAATGGTGGATCTGGTGGCCGTGGTGCGCGAAACGATGGAGGTGTCCGTTTTTGAATTAAAGCGCGTCGGGGCGGACATCCATGTGGAGGTTCCGGAAAGCTTGCCAACGATTGAAGCGGACCCGTCCAAAATCAAGCAAGTTCTTGTGAATCTAATTAAAAATTCCTGTCAAGCTTTTGAAATCAACAAGGTTGAAAATGGACAAATCAAAATCAATATTCAGCCGGAATCACGAATGACAGTTATTATTTCCGACAATGGACCGGGCATTCCCCCAGAAAATCTACTCGATATTTTCAAACCTTTTTTTACAACCAAAGCCTCCGGCTTCGGCACGGGGTTGGGTTTGAATATTTGCAAAATGATTGTAGGGGAACATAAAGGAGAGATTTCCGTCTCTTCCGTTGTTGGTGAGGGAACCTCTTTCAAGTTGTGCCTGCCTTATCGCCAAACCATCCCCTAAATGAACTTAATTTGTTTAATAAAAATTATTATTGATTAATTAAGCTTAAATTTGTTAAAATTTAATAAGAATTAAAATGCCATTCGTGTGTATAAAGGAGCCTAGCATGAAAATTCTTCGTGGAGCATTGGCGTCACTTATCCTTCTTTTTGGCATTATCCCCGCCATTCACGCCGCCGAGCCGGCAAAAAAAATCTATTCGGGAGCCATCACGATTGGCATGGAAACATGGACAGGTTATTTTCCTTTGGTGATCGCGCGCGAGAAAGGCTATTTCAAAGAAGAGGGGCTGGATATTCACATTAAGCGTTATGTCAGCCTAGGAGAACTTTCCAAAGATTATGTCGCGGGAAAAATGCAGGGTCGCGCGAATCTCACGCTTGATGCCGTCAAAGAGGCTTTGGAAGGACTGAGCCACAGAGTGGTGCTCGCGATTGATTATTCCAACGGCTCAGACGCTATTTTGGCCAATCAGACGATACAAAGCGTTCAAGATTTTGGCGGAAAACGTGTGGGTTTTGAAGCGGGCACGTTGGAAGAATTTTTTGTCAGTTGGGCGCTCAACGAAAATGGTATGGATCTTTCCGACATCACGCCATCGTATTTGAATCCCGAAGAGACGACTCAAAAACTAAAAAGCGGGGAAGTCGACGTCGCTGTTTCCCACGAACCTTTTTTATCTCAGTTTTTAAGCTCCAATGATTTTCATATTGTTTATTCTTCCAAGGACGCTCCGGGTCTTATTACGGACATTTTGACGTTTAGATCAGATTTTATTGAAACTTATCCGGACACTGTTGCGGCTATTATTCGCGCGTATTTCAAAGGCCTTGAATTTTGGGAGCGGCATCCTGAGGAAGCCAACGCGATTACGGCCAAGGAATTTCAAGATACGCCTGAAAGTATCGCCAAACAGTTGGAAGGTATCAAAATGCTAGACGAGGCGGATAATGTCACCGCTTTTACATTTGCTGCCAACTTCCGGTCGCTTTACGGCAATTTGCGCCAAATCGGAAAATTTGTGATCAAGCATCAAGAAGGAAAAGCCATGGTTTTGGATACGGACAAGCTGGTTGAGAGGAAATTTATTAAAGGCCTTTCGAAAGGAATTTCTTAATGCCCTTTAAAAAAATTTCAGTCAAAATATTTGTCGTTATTTTTTTAGGTATTTTCATCATTTTAGCGTCCGTGAGCTTTTTTTCATTCCTGTTTACTAAAAAAATCCTCGAAAAATCAATCATCGAATCTCAGCTGGAAGAAGTGCGGCAAAACATGGACAAGATCGACCGTCTGTTGGATGCGCGCTGTACGGATATTTTGGTGATCGCCGGTGTGAAACCCGTCGAAGTTTTTTTGGCGCCTGAGGTTGGCGACAATCTGCTTATTCTTGAAAAGAACGCTTCCAAGCGTATGGCCGAAATCGTCGCGTTGACAGGCCCTTGGGATCTTTTAGTTGTTACCGATAAATCCGGAAAAATAGTTTTATCTTCCGACAAAGATGAAATCGGAACTTTTATTCAGAAAAATCCTCAAGGCGGCACGGCCTACGAAAAGGCGCTCACCAAGGATCTCTATTACTCGGATTTGGCTCTCGCTGGTTTGGGAGGCCGTCCAAGCCTAGTTTTTTCCGCGCCTGTGAAAAATACCAGCGCTCCCGGGCGTCCAGTGATCGGTACGGTTGTCGGTTATTTTTCATGGCCGGCGGTGCTGCAGATTTTGGAAGACATCCCAGAGTCCGCAGTGCTTCTCAATCAGGAGGGTTTGGTGATCGGTGCCAACGCTTCTTTTCTGGAAGCAAACCCTTCCACGGATCAGCTGACGGATCAGGAGCTTATTTCAAATTTACAAAATAAACGCTCCGCTTCGATTATTTTTTCGAATACAGAAGACCGCGTCCAAGGCACTGTGTTGGCGTCTCTGGGGGTTCAATCGGGCTATCTTTCTTACCGCGGCAATGGATGGGGACTTATTTTGGAACAACCCTCTCAAGTCGCTTTCGCCTCGGCGACGAAGACAGCTTTGCAATTGATTTTGATCCTAACGCCTATCATTATCCTGACTTCGATCCCAATTTTTGTCATGATTTTACGCTGGGTTACGTATCCAATCGCTGTTTTAACTCAGACCACGCGTCAGATCGCCGCCGGTGACTTGACGCGAAAAGTAGCCATTACCAGTCATGACGAAATGGGCGAGCTCGCGATTTCTTTCAACACCATGACTGAAAAATTAAATCAGATGCATGAAAATCTGGAACAGCAGGTCAAAGACAGAACCGGTGAGCTTGTCAAAGCCAACCAAGCTTTGCTCCAATCCGAAAAAATGTCCGCGGTGGGTCAGCTCGCGGCAGGAGTGGCTCATGAAATCAACAATCCTCTGGGTGTGATTTTAGGTTTCGCGCAAGGAGTCGTCAAGCGCTTAGAGCCGAACCATCCCATGGAGATGCCTTTAAAATCCATCGAACGCGAAGCGTTGCGATGCAAGGATCTCGTCCAAAATTTATTGACGTTTTCTAGATCAAGTAAAGCCGGAAAAGAAGAAACAGATGTGAATCTGGTGACAGAAAACTCTCTCTCTTTGATTGTCGCCCAAGCCAAAGTCAAAAATATCCAGCTTGTCAAACAACTTGAGCCCGGTCTCCCAAAATTTCTTGCCAATGCCAGCCAGATTCAGCAAATTCTCGTGAATCTCGCCAACAACGCAATGGACGCGATGCCAGGCGGTGGAACACTGACATTCCGGACAAAAAAATCGCAGTTGGAAGGCAAAGAAGCGATTGAAATTCAAATCCAGGACACCGGCCAGGGCATTCCCAAAGAAATTGTGTCCAAGATTTTCGAGCCTTTTTTTACGACCAAAGAAATCGGCAAGGGCACTGGGCTCGGTCTTTCGTTGGTATTTGAGATTGTTCAAAAACACGAAGGCAAGATCACGGTGGACAGCGAAATCGAAAAGGGCACTACCTTCAAGGTTTGTCTGCCGTTGCAGTCTCAGCTGTAGGAGAGAAAAAATGAAAATAGTTTTAAAACGGTTTAGTCCGGTTTTATTTGTTTGGGTATTTTTCTTAACGGTTTCACAGGTGGCCATGGCTGTGGATTCGAAAGATCCCGGTTTGTTTTCCGAAGAAATCGAGGGGATTTTTTCTAAAAAAATCAACGAACTTCAATTAATTTTACAGGATCCCATCATTCTTGAAGCTATTCGAGCCTCCAATGTGGAGCATCAAGGATGGAGCGCGGACACCATTTCGCAATTGGATAAAAAATTTATCGGAGCCAAAGCCTCGGATCCCTGGATTCAGAGTTTTATGAACAATGCCGCGGCTCAACGTCTGGCGGAGTACCGAAAAAGTCACCAGGGATACGCGGAGATATTTGTGACGGATTCCAGAGGCTTGAACGTGTGTCAGACGAACAAAACATCTGATTATTATCAGGCTGATGAAGAGTGGTGGGTGAAAACTTTCAATCAAGGTATCGGTAAGACACGGCACGGAGATATTGAATTTGATGAGAGTGCGCAATCTCAGGCAGTCTCGCTCTACGCGCCTATCCTTGATGGCGATTCTTCCAAGGTGATCGGAGTCGCCAAGGCGGTGCTTAAGATTGATCAAATTAAGGATGAACTCTAAGGCTAGACGATGCGTTTTTTGAGTATTCAGTCAAAATTGGTTTTCTTTGTGGGGTTTATATGCCTACTCATTATGATTTCTTGCGGGCTTATTTTGTCCGCTTTTCGAGAGGAGACTAATAAGATTAATCAGGTCATGAAAGAAAATTCCGCGGTAGCCCTGGCGATTCAAGGAGCGTTATTCGCTTTGAGTTCGGAAAGTCATTATGTCGAAAAAGCGTTATTCGGAGAAACAGGGCAGACGGACGCCGTCCGCGCCGAAGAGAAAGCCAACTTCGAAATATCGGCATCGACTTTCGAGTTATTTATCCAAGTCTTGACTTGGGGAATTGGAAGTAAAGGCTTTCAAGAATCCGCCGAAGGAAGCGTCTATGAACAATGGAAAAAAGAAGGGTGGGTGAACCGTTTAAAGATTTATGAACCTTCCACGGAGATTCAAAAATTCGCGGGAGCCGCGGATATTTATAATGACGCGGCTGTGAAATATTTTCGACAGGCTCTGGAGTTCCATAGCCGGTATGAAATTTTGATATCCCAAGGTTTTCTGGTGGAAGCGGAAGGGGTTCATGAGCGTGTCTCGGACAGTATGCGTAAGGCGCTTCGTTATAAACAATTGGGTCGCGAATCCTTGCGTGAGCTTTTACGGGCTTTGGATAGAAAAGCCGAAGGTGTCCGGTTAAATATTATCTCGGCTCAGAGCCGGCGACTCAAACAGTCAGCGTTTATTCTGGGCGGTTTATTTTTGACGATCAGTTGTCTGACTTTATTTTTTTCCAACGTTGTTTTTGTGAAGCCGATCTTGCGTTTGACGGAAGTGACGCGCGCCGTAGCCCATGGGAAATTCGATGTTCACATTAAGACAAATTCTTCGGATGAAATCGGACAACTCGGGCGGGATTTTGATCAGATGATCGGAGACTTAACACGAACGACGGTTTCCAGAGATACTCTGCTCAAAGAAATTGAAGATCGGAAGCGCATGGAAAAAATTGTATTCCAATCCGAGAAACTATCCGCGATGGGTCAATTGGCGGCCGGTGTCGCTCATGAAATCAACAACCCCCTGGGAGTGATTTTGGGTTTCGCTCAAGGAGTGGCTAAGCGCATCTCTCCCAACGATCCATTGGAATTGCCTTTGAGATCGATTGAACGTGAAGCGTTGCGATGCAAGGAGTTGGTGCAAAATCTTTTGACGTTTTCAAGAACCAATAAGGGCGATAAGGAATTTATCAGCATTAACAAGACGATTGAAGATTCGCTCCCGCTTATTTTGGCGCAGGCGAAAGTTAAAAATGTGCAGTTTGTCAAAGAATTTGAATCAGAACTTCCGAATTTATTAGCCAATCCCAACCAGGTTCAACAAATTTTAATCAATCTCGCCAACAACGCGATGGACGCGATGCCGGACGGAGGCACGCTTACTTTTCGAACAAGAGAAGCGGTGATTGAAGGCGGAAAAGCGATTGAGATCCAGACCCAAGACACCGGATCCGGTATCGCCAAAGACATTCAATCCAAAATATTCGAACCTTTTTTTACGACCAAAGAAGTCGGTAAGGGCACCGGTCTCGGGCTCTCCTTGGTGTTCGAAATCGTTCAAAAGCATCACGGACACATTGAATTGATCAGTGATGTCGGAAAAGGCTGTTTGTTTAAAATTTACTTACCAATCACAGGGTGACGGCATGAACTCTTTTTTAAAAGAAACCGAAAAAAAAATCAGCGTATCCGCCGCGCTTTTTATTTTACGCTTTGGCGTCGGAGTTGTATTTTTAAGTTTTGGAGTAGGCAAGCTTATCCGTTCCACGGATTGGATTTTATTTATTCCCTCCTGGCTCACCAATTTTTTAGCCCATCACCGTGGTTTTACGGTTCAAACATTTCTGCATTTTCAAGGAATTGCGGAGGTTTTGATCGGTTTTCAACTCATTCTTGGGGTCTTGACCCGTTGGACGGCTGCGGCTGCGGCGGTCACACTACTTTTAATTATTTACTCGATAGGCTTTGATCCTATTGGCATCCGAGATACCGGACTCTTTTTTTCGAGTTTAGCGATTCTTATTTTGGGTCCCGGTGATTGGTCTATCGACGCTTGGTCTGCGAGGCACCTCCAATGAAAAGAAGTTTTTTTTATATGGGTTGGATCGCCTTCATGGCGATAGCGAGTCTCCTATTGTGGAAATTTTTCCCGATCAATTTAACATCCACCACGCCGGCGGTAGATTCCAAGCTCATGATTGAAGCAGGATCAAAACTGGATGAGCCTATTCAACCGATCCCTTTAGAAATCCGATTGGATGAGCGTAAAGTCGCCTTGGGAGGACGTTTGTTTCATGACGCGCGCCTTTCTCGTGACAACACGATCAATTGCGCCACATGCCATAACCTCAGCCAGGGGGGCGTTGACCGCTTGTCTCATTCAAAAGGGATGAACGGAGAACTCGGGGACGTGAACGCTCCAACGGTTTATAACAGCGGGCTTAATTTTAAACAATTTTGGGATGGCCGCGCCGAAACGCTGGAGGAACAGGTGAACGGACCGACGCATAACTCGAAAGAGATGGCTTCCGATTGGCCACAAATTATCAAAAAGTTAAAAGAAGATAAAGATTATGTCACAAGTTTCGATCAATTGTATCCGGATGGAATCACGGATCAAAATATTCGGGAATCTATCGCTGTTTTTGAAAAAGGGTTGAACACGCCTGATTCGCGTTTTGACCGGTATCTGCGAGGGGATGTCAACGCGATCACTCAGGATGAGAAAGAGGGTTATCGATTTTTCAAAGATCTAGGCTGTGTTGTGTGCCACCAGGGCGTGAATGTCGGCGGCAATATGTTTCAGACGCTTGGAAAATTTGGAAACTACTTTGAAGATCGGGGCGATGTAAAAAAATCCGATTGGGGTCGTTTCAATGTGACTGGCAGTGAAAAAGACCGTTATAAATTCAAAGTACCTTCCTTGAGAAATGTGGAATTCACCGCGCCTTATTTCCACGATGGATCACAAACTTCTTTAGAGGATGCCGTGGAAACGATGGCCAAATACCAGCTTGGCCGCACGCTTTCAAACGAAGAAACCGACGCCATTGTTAAATTTTTAAAATCACTCAGTGGAGAATATCAAGGCACTTCACTTGGAGGAAGCTCTTCATGAAGCGGACTCGTTTTGTCATCGTGCTGGCGGCGATGGCCATGGCACTGCTCCTGACATTTTTATTTTTAAAGACTCGCGGGGCGAATTTGGAGCGCCATCATCAGATTATCGATCGCTTGAGAGCTCTCAAACAGGAAGAGGTGGCGCTTGAACGCAATGTCCTGAGACTTCGATTCGGCATGGTTCAAAACTATGACGCGGTGACGCACAACATTCAACAGATGAAGATTTTTTTTGGAGAATTACAAGAAGGATCTTTTCAAATTTATCATCGTGGACCCAGCAGACTAGACGAAGATTTGGAAAGTTATCAAAAATTGTTGAAGGATGAGGAACTTTTGCTCGAAGATTTTGCCGCTGAAAACGGCGTTTTGAATAACTCATTGCGTTATTTCCCCGTGTTAAGCGCGCGCGTTCTCCAGGCGCTTGAAAAGATCCCGGGTTCCGAGTCCTTTCAATCCGATTTGAATAGTTTACTGCGCAACGTGCTGGTTTATGAGATCAA
>JAHFFM010000178.1 GCA_023247935.1 Candidatus Omnitrophota bacterium
CCATCTCATGTCCTAATTTTCGTGCGATCGCAAGCCCAACCCCGTCGCTGCCCGTTTCCGGCAAGGATAAGCCGCCCGTACAAAGCACCACCCGCCTTGCCCTAAAAAATTGTTTCGGCGCCCCATCCTCCGCTCTTGTGGATAAGAAGAAAAACTCCTTCTCGATTTCCACATCCAAAACTCTGACAGGTGTTTTTAAAAAAACATTCTGAGACTCGACTTCCCGGATTAAAGCCTCCAGAACCGTTCGTCCGGAATGCGTGGCCGGAAAAAATTTCCCCGAAGGTTCAAGCACGAGTTCCACCCCAATCCGCTTAAAAAAATCAATGGTTTGCGCGGGAGTAAAGGCTTTAAAAACATGCCGGACAAAATGCTTTGGCGCCCCCCAATAATCCGTTTCACGGACCAAACGATTGGTGACATTGCAGCGCGTTCCGCCGGAAATCAGGATTTTCGCGCCGATTTTTTTCCGGGAATCAAATAAGGCAATACTTGGTTTTTGAATTTGCAGGGATGCTTTGGATTGCCGCGCATACGCCGCGTGTATAGCCGTCATCAAGCCCGCGGCGCCGGCTCCTATAATTGCTAAATCAATGGATTCAGCGTTTTCGCGCCAGGATAGACCCAAAGGTGGCAAGCCGCTCGATGTCGGCCCAAGGTTTTTTTGAGGAAAGCATGGCAAAAGCGATGGATTTTTCGGGCGCATAATCCGTGCCGACAAAAGTATGACGCGAGGCGTATGTCCAGCCGGTTTTGCCTTTTACAAATCCGGGCTTTTTCCAAAGCATTTTGTTATGCGCTCTCAGCTGTATCCATTGTCCGTCACTTCCTTTGATAGACGTTTCAGACAAGCCCATCAATTCATCCACATATTTGTTTTTGACCGCACGGCGCATCAACTTGGTTAAATCATAGGCCGTTGTGTACTGTTTGTTATTTTTATCAGGCAAGCCGGTGGCGTTGGCAAATTGAGTATTTTCCATGCCGAATTCTTTTACTTTTTCATTCATAAGCATCGAAAATTTATATTCCGTCCCTGACACAGCTTCAGCCAAAGCCACGGCCGCGTCATTTGACGAGGATATAAGACAGGCCGCAACTAAATCTCCGGCACGGTAACGAACTCCGGGTTTTAGACCTGCTTTGCTGGGAGAAGCATTCGAGGCATTTGCACTGACTTCAACCGGGTGCTGAAGAGGCAAACATTCCAACGCGATTAAAACCGTCATGACTTTGGTGGTTGAAGCCGGAGGAAGTTTTTTGTGAGGCAGCCTGCCGTGAAGAATCTCACCGTTTTTTGCGTCAACAATCACATAAGATTGGGCCGTTAAATATGGCGCTGACGAAGAAAAATTTGTTTTTGTTTTCTTTTTTTTATGTGATTTTGCCTCAACATCGGTAAGACATGTGGTCAAAAATAAAAATGGCAGCAAGAACCCTGCCGCCAAACGAATTCCCGAACGATGATTGTTCAACGATTAAAACCGTCTGCTCATACTGGGGTCGCCATCCTCATTAAACCCGACGGAGGTGGAGCTATCCACGTTAAAACCAAACTTCTCTTCTCCGCCATTAAATTTTTTATTCCAAGTTGAATCACTGTCATCTTCGCTGTCTATCGTGACATTGGTGTTTTTGAGAGATCCTTCAGAAGCCAAAACAGCAGCGCAGGAAATCATAAAAAAGAAGGCAAAAGCGGATAAAACCTTAACTTTAAGACGGGAACAGTCCAGCTTTAAGCTGCCGTCCTCATTTTTAAGGCTATGGTTTTTGCCAAAACGGTCACGCGTAAAACTAGCGCCCAGCGTTTGTTCCTCCGGGACATCCACAAAATTATGGATGCTCATATGAGCCTTAAACTCAAGCTTATTTAGAGATCGATGTGTAGTCACTGTCTTTTCCCTTTCGTGGCAAATTGTAACATATTTCTGAGGATTTTCCACACCAAAATCCTCCAATATATGCTACAATTAACAGATGGCTTCTTTAGAAAAGGTTTGCTCTGTTTGCGGCGTTGCTCAAGATGTTGATATTGAGACCGTGACCAATGTCATGCCTGAACCCGAAGAGATGTTTCCGGTGCTTTTATGCAAACTGCACAAAAAAGCGCTTCAGGACCGCACTCTGGACATCACCCTCGACGAAAAAAAGAATCTCTGTTTTATCCTAAAAAAGAAAACCGCTTAGCCCCTTTCTCAAAGGCTTCTGAGTAGCAAGCGGGTCCTGTCAAGGAAGAGACCTTATTAGCTATTTGAAAACGCTATCAGGACCTCAAAAAACCTCGGGTTGCGATGTGCTGTCCTTTTCAAATATCTAACCTTGCCACCCGCGAAGGTTTAGGCCAGTATCCTCATATGGATATTCAAAAGGTGCGTAAAAACAATAAGAAGAACGGGTGGCGCCCAATGCATTTCTTTTTATTGTCCAAAAAGGACAGCACATCGCACCAGGGGTTTTTGGGAGGGATGATAGCGTTTTTGGACAATAAAAAAAATGCGTTGGGTGACAGGACCCGTTCAAGCTCCCAAATAGGCTTCTCGAACCATTGAGCTTTGGCGTATTTCTTCGGCTTTTCCCTGCAAAACAATTTGCCCTATTTCAATTACGTAGGCGCGACTCGCCACTTTCAAAGCCATGTGCGCGTTCTGCTCGACTAATAAAATTGTTTTGCCTTGGTGGTGAATGGTTTCAATCATTTTGAAAATAGCGGACACAAAAATCGGCGCCAACCCGAGAGAAGGTTCATCCAACAAAAGAACGGATGGACGCGACATCAAAGCGCGTCCAAGAGCCAGCATTTGCTGCTCTCCCCCGGATAAAGTTCCCGCTTTTTGATGCAGTCTTTTTTTTAAAATTGGAAATAATTCAAAAATATTTTCAAGGTCTTTGCGGATCTCAGTCTGATCACGCCGCAAATACGCGCCCAAATCAAGATTTTCCCCGACATCCATTTTTTGGAAAATTTTACGTCCTTCCGGAACATGCGCGATGCCAGCGCGCACAATTTCTTCCGCGGAAAAACCTGAAATAACTTTCCCTTGGAGCAAAACTTCGCCAGCGGCGGGACGAATCAAACCGGAAATCGTTTTAAGCACAGTGGTTTTACCGGCGCCGTTCGCACCCAGCAAAGCAACCACTTCGCCTTGATTGATAGAAAGTGAAATACCTTTCAGACACTCCACTTGCCCGTAACGCGTGTAAATATGTTTTAATTCCAGCATTTACTCAGCAACTTTCACCTAAATACGCTTTGATCACGCGCGGGTCTTTTCTGACTTGCTCCGGAGAACCCTCCGCTATTTTTTTACCCTCATCCAACACCACCACTTTATCGCATAGCGGCATCACCATTTTCATGTCATGTTCAATCAACAAAATAGAAATTCCTGTTTCGCGGATCTTCCGGATTAAAAGCGCGATCTCCTCTTTTTCTACGGGATTCATGCCCGCAACAGGCTCATCCAAAAGCAAAATTTTTGGTGAAGACGCCAAGGCCCTGGCGATTTCCAGTCTTTTCTGCTCTCCGTACGAAAGGTTCCCCGCCAGATCCTGATTCTGATTTTTAAGTCCGATAAATTTTAGAAGCTCGCGGCTTTTCCCCAAAATCATTTTCTCATCCGAACGGTAACGCTTGGTGCGAAACAAAGCGTCCCAAAACCCTGAATCCGTTCTGGCATGAAAACCAACGGCCACGTTTTCAAGCAAAGTCATATGCTTGAAAATGCGCAAATTTTGGAAGGTGCGCGCGACGCCTTTGGTTAAAATCAGATGAGGCGGCAGGTCCTGTAATTTTTGATGGTTCTCGCCGAACAATATTTCACCTTCGTCAATGAGCATAAGCCCCGTCATGCAATTAAAAAAAGACGTTTTGCCAGCGCCGTTCGGACCAATCAACCCGACAATCATCCCGTTTTCAACGCGCAAGCTCACATGCCTTAACGCATGGACCCCTCCGAAACTTTTAGAAACGGACTTCACATCAAGAAGCGGCATCGGCGCCCTTTTCTTTGCGGCCTTGAAGCTCGCGGCGAATGATTTGGCTTCCCAAAATTCCCTGGGGCCTGAAAATCATCATGAGAATCATCGCCAGCCCAAAAATCAACATGCGGTAAACTGCAAAACTTCTCAGAAGCTCAGGTAGAACACCCAGCACCAACGCGCCGAGCGCCGCGCCCCAAATATTTCCCATTCCGCCCAAAACCACCATAGCCAAAAGCAAAACTGAAAGCACGAAATCGAAGCTAT
>JAHFFM010000179.1 GCA_023247935.1 Candidatus Omnitrophota bacterium
CACCAAAGCCGTCATATCCAGCACTTGTTCATAAAAACTAAAATCATTGGAAGGAATGATATCGATTCCCGCTTTTTTCTGCAGCAGCCAATGTTTGGATTTAAGCTCATGTCCGACCGCTTCAAGCGCCTCCGCGGAAATCTCATTTTTCCAATAAGACTCCACGGCTTTTTTTAATTCGCGGTTCACTCCGATGCGGGAAAAACCCAGATTGGCGCTTTGGATGTTCAATTCTTCAATTTTTTTCATATTTTTATCCTCACCCTCACCCCAGCCTCACTACCCACAACCCACCCACACCCTATTACTAAGCTTTCTTTATTTCTATAAGTTTGACATTAGATCGGATGGACGAAAGATAAACTTTGGCTTTTTTGTTCACAGGATATTTTTTTTCAAGGCGCTCAAAAGTATTTTCGGTTAAGCCGATGCCGCTCGCGCAGTTTTTTTCAACCCAGGGCATGGACAAAAACGCCAAATTCACGGTTTCCCCTAAAATGTCACGGCTGGAATAGTCCGGATGCCCGATAGAACCCAGGTAAATGTTCCCCGAATTTAAAGCAATCAGCAAAGCGTCGTTGGAAATAATTTTTTTGGATCGAAGGGCGGCTTGAACGGCGCGGTCGGCATGAGAGGCGCCGGAGAAAAAACTTAAGAACCCGTCGCCGACGTACTTCACCGGAACCCCGTCGTATTTTAAAACTTCTTCGGTTAAATGATAAAAAATGACATTGGTTGCAGCCGCAAGCTCTTGCGAATCAATCTGAGTGGAGCGTTTCGCGAAATCCCGGAGGCTGGAATAAAAAACCGTGGCTTCAAATATGCCCTGTTTCGGGTCATGCACCCCCAGCAAATAATCCGTGGTGACATTAAAAAGCCGGGCAAGCTTCACGATAAGAAGGATGTCCGGCGCATTGCCGTCTTTTTCCCATTTCGAAACCGCCTGCGGGCTTACCTGAAGAGCATTCGCTAAATCAACCTGCTTGAGATTTTTTTTACGTCTCAAAGCATGGATTTTTTCACCCAGACTCATTGGCCATTCCCCTCTATAAAATAACCATTTACAGAGATTAAACACCAATTAAGGCCAAGAATCAACAAACCATTGTTTGAATTATATCAACTATAGGTTGATCTTAAAATCGGCATTCCACGCTTGGCCCCAAGCAAATGCCTGCCGGTAGGCAGGGACCCGTTTGGCTTGTTATTTTTAGGTAGGGTGATAGGCGATTAGCCAGTAAATTAAGTTTTGCGCATATAAAATCACGGGTTTTAAAACTCCTGTCACCATCAAAACGATCAGCAGAATAAGGCCATACCGTTCCCATTTGGCAAATACGCCCCATTTTTCTTTGGGAAGAAATGCCAGAAGCACCTTTGAACCGTCCAAAGGCGGAATAGGGATTAAATTAAAAGCGCCTAAAGTGACATTGATGAGGGCGAGAATTTCCAAAGGCTCCCTGAAAAAAGAATTTGTTTTGATTGAGCGCAGCAAAAAAATCGATATCGCCGCGAGAAAAGCATTGGTCACGCATCCTGCCATGGCCACACATATCATTCCCAGCCGTGTGCGGCTTAAACGGACATAACTCACCGGGACCGGACGCGCCCAGCCGAAACCCACAAAAAAAAGCAGCAGCGCGCCAATCGGGTCCAAATGCGGCAACGGATTGAGCGTCAACCTTCCGGCTCGTTTGGCGGTATCATCTCCAAAAAAGGAAGCGGCCAGGCCATGCGACACTTCATGCGCGATCACGGAATAAAGAAGCGACACGGCCAGCACGGCGAATGCCAACGGTTCCTGGAATAAAAGTGAAATCAGTCCCATAATCCTATTCTATCTTGTAAAATAACCGGATGAAACTTCTTTCCTGGAATGTAAACGGCATCCGGTCGGTTATAAGGCATGGTTTTGCAGAATTTCTTCAGAAAGAGGAACCGGACGTTTTATGCCTCCAGGAAACGAAAACGCCAGCAGGCGGGTTTGACTACCCTTTAGCTGGCTACGAAACGCATTGGAGTCACGCGGAAAAGGCAGGATACGCGGGTACCGCGGTTTTTACGAAAATAAAACCTTTATCCGTCAAAGAAGGGATCGGGACTAAGAGTCACGACCGCGAAGGCCGCACGCTCACGGTCGAATTCAAAAATTTTTACCTCGTCAACGTGTACGTTCCCAACTCCAAGCGTGATTTGTCGCGGCTTTCCTATAGAGAAAAAGAATGGGATGTGGCCTTTCTAAAACACCTGAAAAAACTGGAAAAGAAAAAACCCGTTATCTTTTGCGGGGACCTCAACGTCGCGCACAAAGAACTGGACCTGACTTATCCGAAAGCGAATGTCCGTAATCATGGATTTACCGCGGAGGAACGGCGGGGATTCGACAACTTTATGAAAGCGGGTTTCTTGGACACGTTTCGTGAATTTGAAAAAGCCGGCGGGCATTATACCTGGTGGAGCCGGTTTGCAAATTGCCGCGCCAGAAATATCGGCTGGCGAATTGATTATTTTTTGATCTCCAAGGCGCTTCAGCCGAAGTTAAAGAAAGCCTTTATTCTTCCTAAAATCACAGGCTCCGACCACTGCCCGGCGGGGATTGAAATAGCGAATTAATTTTACTCGACCGCTCAGTCCAAGAAAGGCTCGATCCATTTATCGATCAGTCCCCCTGCAGTTCCCTCTGGGAAAAGTAAGATTGCTATATACATACTTGTATCGAAAAAGACGCAATGCTGCTATCCCCTTTTTTATTTTTTAAAATTATACCCTAAAAGGTATATATTTATAAAATATATACCTTTTAGGGTATATATACTGTAAAAGTATACCTTTTAGGGTACAATAACATATTATTAAACTTGTAATTATACCCTATCTAGTATAATATTATTTTATGATAAATGAGTTAAGCAGCCAAATTAAGTTCCTACGAAAGAAAGCGGGTCTTACTCAGCTTGAGTTTTCTAAGAGAGTTGGGGTCGGACTTCGTTTTGTTCGTGATTTAGAACAGGGCAAAGAAAGTGTTCGTCTGGACAAAGTAAATAAAGTCCTCGCTTTTCTTGGCCATCACTTGGATATAAAACCCAATTATGACAAAAAAGGAACATCGGAAAGCAAAGGTTAAGTACAACAACTTAGTAGCAGGGTATTTGTCTGAGACAGAAGCCGGCTACAAATTTGTTTATGACACAGATTACCTACAAAAAGGCCAAGCGGTTTCGCTATCTCTGCCCTTAAGACAAGAGGCTTACGAATCAAGGGAGTTGTTCAGCTTTTTTGAAGGCCTTCTTCCAGAAGGGTGGTATCTCAATATCGTAAGCGCAACGGCCAAGATAGACCCACACGATGCGTTTGGTTTATTGTTAGCAACAACTTCAAATACTATAGGCGCGGTTACAGTTCATAAGTCAGAGGATTCGAATAAAGGTTAAAATGTACGCAGAATTATTTAAAAAAATGTTTGGTCTAAACCGAGCTCCTATAATTCGACTCTCTCTCCAGGATATTCCCCTTAAAGCACAAGAGATGGTGGGCAAAATGTCCATTTCCGGTGTGCAACCAAAGCTGTCGGTTAAGCTCGATAAAACTAATGCCGAGCTTATAGCCGCAGCGGGAGAGGGTGAGTATATTTTAAAGCCGCAAACTCAGGCATTTCCTAATACCCCAGAAAATGAAAATTGTTGCATGGATATAGCAGAAAATATCGGAATAGATGTTCCGCATCATTGTTTACTTCCATTAACAGACGGAAGTTTAGCTTATATCATTAAGCGTTTTGATAGGAATGGCCAAAATAAAATTCATCAAGAAACTTTTTCTCAAATTCTCAGAAAGAAGGATAAATATTCCGGCTCAGTTGAGCAAATTGGCAGCAAATTAAAACAGACCTCTTCTATTCCAGGCCTTGATGTTCAGCTATTTTTTGAACGTGTAGTTTTTAATTTTTTAATTGGAAATGGAGACGCTCATTTCAAAAATTATTCTATTTCGTATAATGATGGTATCCGGCTTTCACCTGCCTACGATATTGTGTCCTCAAAGTTGGTTATTCCAACTGACACTGATTCAGCCCTAACAATTAACGGAAAAAATGACAATTTAACTAGAAAGGATTTTGATACTCTGGCGGACTATTTTGAAATTCCCAATAAAATTCGATATGAAAAATTTACTGGAAAAACCGAACTTATGAATGATTTGATAAAAACTAGCCAGCTTCCTCT
>JAHFFM010000180.1 GCA_023247935.1 Candidatus Omnitrophota bacterium
GGTTGCCGGGTTTATACGGTTTTGTTTTTATGGTTTCTAAATTTTTCCGGCAGCTCGCTATTTTTCTTTTCGCGCTTATTTGGGCATGGCCCGCGCAAGCCCGTGAATTCAAATCGTTTGAAGAAGTGATGCGGCTGGGGGATAGAGCTTACCTGAATGACAAATACGGCCGCGCCGAAATGTATTATGCACGGGCGATCCTATTTAAACCCGATCAGGCGATTCCTGTTCTGCGTTTGGGTGTTTCGTATTACGCTCAAGGGCGTTATGCGGAATGCTTGGCGCAATTTCAAAAAGCTTCGAAATTAAAAAAAGACCCGTCCTCGAAAGAATTTTTAAAGGCCGCCATTGAAAAAATAACGAATGCCCAGGACTTGCTCGCACGCCTTGAAAAAGCGACGGTTGAAAAGGATTTGGTTTTGCAGATTCAGCTAAATCAAGACGCTTTTAAGAAAATGATCGAAGCTCCCGTGTTCATGCAATTTGTGGAGCCTCATTTAAGATTTCTTCTGAACATGGACCCTTCTAATTCTGATATTTTAAATTTTTTAGCCGAAGGTCATTACTCTTCGAGCGATCCTTCAAAAGCCTTTTTGTACATCAAGCAGTTGGTGAAGGGCTCCCGCGCGGATCTGAATCTTTATAAAAGGTATGGAGACACGGCGGTGAACGTTGGCGCTTATGACGAGGCCAGACTGGCGTATAAAAAGGCACTGCGTCAGGCGGTTCGCCAAAATGACGAAAAAGAAATGAACGAGTTAAAAAAATTAATCCGGGCTTTGCCGGTTTTTTCATCCCAGATAGAGGAATTGATTCAATCCGAAAATTACGCGGCGGCTTTTCGCCAGCTCCGCAAAAGATTGGTTCGTAATTCGTCGGATTCGTGGGCCATTGTCCAAATGGGCAGGATTTACGAAGAAGTGAACCGTTCCTGGCTAGCCGGGAATCTTTATCGTCAGGCGGTTCAGGCTCATTATGAAGACCCCAACGTGCATTATGCGCTGGGCCGATTTTATCTTTTGAAAAAGAAAGAATTTGAAAAGGCGATGGAAGAATTCCGTTTGTTCCGGGAACTTCTTCTCGAGAATAAGGAATTGGTTTCCGGCGAAACTTCATTAAAAGAGATTCAGAAGAACGCGGACGAAGTGACGCGGTACATCGTTTACATTTATCTCGAAATTTTAAAAAAGCCGAAATTGGCCGAAATGGAAATGGAAGCTTTGGTTAAAAATACAAACGCCGAGGCTAGAGATTATTACAGCCTCGGCGTTATTTATCTTCGGAATGAAAAGGAATTATCCGCCTACCAAGCGATGAAAAAAGTCATCGCGCTTGACCCTGACTCCGAATGGGGCAGGGAAGCCAAGCAGATTATTGATGCTAGAAGTTAGCTCCTGCCTTGGCGGCAACCAGATTCACTAAATGCCAAACCAAGCCAAAACCGACAACAAGCGCCACTAAAACATAGACGAGATTAAACGCCGGTAAATGGCTCGCCGCGCCCATGCAAAACAGCATCGGGAACGATAAATAAGTGTTTAATCTGGAAGCCATGAAAGCGCGTTTGGTCAACCCGGCCATTTCCGGAGGAGCTTCGCCTTTTTTTACCCAAGTGATCAATTTTTTCTGAGCGGGCCAGATAATGAACCAAACGTTAAACCACATGATGGTTCCGAGCGTGGCTCCAAGCGAAATCCATTGACCCCAAGTGCTGCTGGTCAGGCCTTCGATAAAGCCCTGTCCGTTTAATCCCAGTTTGGCGCCAATATAAAGCCAGCCGGTGATGACCGTGCCCATGGCTCCCCAGCGGAACCACCATAGCGCGCGCGGCATCAATTGCGGGACAACCAGTTTTTTAGTGCCAGCGTCCATGGTTTTTGCAAAAGGGCCATTGACGAAATTGAAAAAATAAAGATGTCCGATCCAAATAATTCCAAAAATAAAATGAAGCCAGCGCAGACTGAATAAAAATACAGTCGCTCCATCAAGTGACATAGATCCCTCAGGCATAGAATTCTCCTTTAATAGTGCAATTTTGAATAGTGTAGCAATTGAGGTAATCGAAATCAATCCGTAACGCATGTGTTACTATGGCTAAATGCAGCGAAAAATGAATAACGAAAGAGCGAAAAGCGAAGAGTGAATAGCGAAGAGCTGTGGAGTCACTCCGTGGCCATTAATAAAACGTCGCGAAGCGACACTATAGCTCTTCGCTATCCACTCTTCGCTTTTCGCTGATTTACATGAATATTCCATGTAAAGACTTTAATTTAGCGGCGACCTTGGATTCCGGCCAGGTTTTCGGGTTTGCCAGGGAAGAGAATGGCGCCTACCGTGGAAATTTGCTGGGTGAACCCTGTGAGGTGTGGCAAATAGGCGACACGGTCCATGTGAGCTCGACTAAACAGATGAAACCGGAGCATGTCCGGCGGTATTTTGATTTGGATTTCGATCTGTCTTCTGTTTACACGCATTTGAAAGAAATTCCGGCATCTGACCCTGATTGGTTTGATTCGGTGCGCGGCCTTCGTTTGATTCGTCAGGATTCCTGGGAGGCTTTGGCTTGTTTCATTCTTTCTTCGAACAACAATGTCAAGCGGATTCAGGGAATTTATAAAAATTTAGTGGAATATTTTTCGCGCCGCGCGCGCCGCCAGGTCCCTGTTTTTCCCAGCTCCGGAGAAATCGCGAAAACGCATGAAAGAATTTTGCGTCAAATAGGATTGGGTTATCGTGCGCCTTTTCTCCAAAGAAGCGCCCAGTTTTTATCCGTGAATCCGGATTACTTGAGCGTGATTCAAGATTCAGAATATGAGCAGGCGATTGAGCGGATTATTTCATTTCCCGGGATAGGCCCGAAAGTCGCGGATTGTGTTTTTCTTTATGGTTTTCACGGGCTTGAAGCGTTTCCCGTGGATGTTTGGATGCTGCGTGTGATGAGAAAGTTATATTTTAAAAACCGGGGGGTATCCGAAAAGCGGGTGCATGCGTTTGGCCGGAAAAAGTGGGGGTCTCTGGCGGGTTATGTTCAGCAATACTTGTTCCATTCGGCGCGTACTGGTATACTTTTTCGGCCATGACAGCAGAATACGAAAAACAAATAGAAGCTCTTTATTCCAAATTCGCCGAAGGAACGGCCCCGCTTAAAAAAAGACTCGGACGCGGATTGACGCTCACCGAGAAAATTCTCGCGGCGCATGTGACGGACGTTCACGCTCAGGAATTTTTACGAGGGCAAAATTATTTGATTCTTCGCCCCGACAGAGTGGCGATGCAGGACGCCACCGCTCAAATGGCTATTCTCCAATTTATGCTCGCTCAAAGAAATTCCGTTGCCGTGCCGACGACCGTGCATTGCGACCATTTGATTTTGGCCAGAGTCGGCGCCAAAGAGGATACCCGGAACGCGTTTGAAACCAACCGCGAAGTTTATGATTTTCTCCGCAGCGCTTCCAAACGCTATGGAATGGGTTTTTGGGAGCCGGGAGCGGGCATTATCCATCAGGTGATTCTTGAGAATTACGCTTTTCCGGGCTCTTTGATGATCGGCACTGATTCTCATACGCCGAATGCCGGCGGATTGGGCATGCTCGCGATTGGTGTGGGCGGCGCGGACGCGGCGGACGTGATGGCCGGATTGCCATGGGAAGTGAAATGCCCCAAACTGATCGGCGTGCATTTAAAAGGAAAGCTGAATGGCTGGGCTTCCGCGAAAGACGTGATTTTGAAACTTTGCGGCATTTTAACGGTTAAAGGCGGTACGGATAAAATCATCGAATATTTTGGACCCGGGACTCATTCCATTAGCTGCACGGGAAAAGCCACGATCACCAATATGGGTGCGGAATTGGGCGCCACCACTTCTGTTTTTCCCTTTGATGAAAAAATGGCGGCGTATCTGAAAATGACGGGACGGGATTCCGCCGCGAAGCTCGCCGAAAAATATCATGAATTTTTAACCGCGGATCCTGAAGTTGAAAAAAATCCAAACAAATATTACGATGAAGTGATTGAAATCGATCTTTCGTCGCTTGAGCCTTACGTGGTCGGGCCTCATACGCCGGATTTAGCCAGGCCGGTGTCTCAATTCGCCAAAGACGTGAAAGAAAAAGGGTATTCGCCGCAGCTGAAAGCCGCCCTTATTGGCAGCTGCACCAACTCTTCCTATGAAGACATTGGCCGCGCCGCGGACGTGGCCTCGCAGGCGCAAAAAGCCGGCGCC
>JAHFFM010000033.1 GCA_023247935.1 Candidatus Omnitrophota bacterium
TTCAGCCATCTTTTTTGGGAAGGGCAAAAGGGATTTATTTTATGAAAGAAACTTTAGGGGATGATGCTCACCCGGGCCCGTTATTCAATTATCAAAAGGCTGTGGATTATATCCAGAAAGCGGTTCCTGAAAATGAGCCTATATTTGTAGCCAGCGCTAGGGATGACCGCATTTGCTCTGCGGACCCGCTTTTTTATTTTTTATCGGATAGGCCGCCGGCAACAAAATATTATGAATTTTATAGAGGTCATGCCACACAGGATGAGATTCAAAAAAGTGTTGTCGAAGACCTAGAAAAAAATAAGGTTCATTATATTCTTAAACGGCAAACGCTGGATCAGGTGTGTTCCGAGCCAAATTTGAGCAGTAAGACAGATGGTTCCAAGCGGTTAGATCAATATATTCAGGCTTATTACGAACCCGTCAAAGAGTTTGGCCAAGAGCAAATCCTCAAAAGAAAAAGTTTCTAGTTCGCTACCATTGATTTAGCTCAAGTCATCTGCTAGGCTAATGCTAGGAGATACTTCCAAGGTAAATTTATAACTCTTTTAAATTGAAATGGTTACAAAAAAAATAAATTCATTCGAGGCCTCCATTAAAGAGGCTGTAAGTGCTTTAGAACGGGCCAACAAAATCCTGGTCGTATCGCATATGAATCCGGACGGCGACACGTTGGGCTGTATGCTGGGTTTGGGGTTGTCGCTAATCCAAAAAGGAAAGCATGTGTTTTTGGCGTGTCAGGACGCAGTTCCGACGCGTTTTCAATTTCTCCCGGGCAGTGAGCTGGTGCAATCTCATTGTCAGGAGAAAGTTGACGCGGCGGTTGCCGTGGATTGCGGCGGTATTAAACAGTTGGGCGGCCTCAAAGACGCTTTTTTGAAAGCTAAAACTTCCATCCAAGTGGACCATCATGATTTTGGGGACGCTTTTGGGAAAATTCAAGTGGTGGATCCGGAAGCTTCGGCGGTAGGTGAAATCGTTTATCGTTTGATCGAAGTGATGAAAGTAGAAATCACGCCGGCTATTGCCACTTGTTTGCTTACCTCGATTATTGTGGACACGGGCGCGTTTCGTTTTTCCAATATCCGGCAAAAGACGTTCGAAATTTGCGCCAAACTTTCTAAAATGGGCGTGGACCTGCATCAATTAATCGAAGAATCTTATTGGATCAAAAGCCGTTCAATGGCGCTTCTTTCAAGTCATGCGATGCAAAAAGCCAAGTTTTCACGAAACGGCGCCATTGCCTGGACCACGGTGACCCAATCCACGATGAGGCGGTATCGAGCCGGTCTTTCGGACGCGGATTCCGTAGCAGATGATTTGAGATGCATTGAAGGCGTGAAAATCGCGGCACTTTTTCGCGAAACCGAGCGTGGAAATTACCGCGTCAGCCTCCGTTCCAAAAAAGGAATTCATGTGGCTTTAGTGGCGCAGCATTTTGGCGGAGGCGGCCATCATAATTCAGCCGGATGCAGTATTCCTAAAGAAGGTTCGGCTAAAAATAAGCTTCTCAAAGCTCTTGAGGAGCTCGTGGAGTAGTTCCGGTATTTCATGAAATACATTCTTATCATTCCTGATGGGATGGGTGACGTGCCCGTAAAAAGCCTTGGCGGCAAAACGCCCTTGGAAGCCGCTCACACTCCAAATATGGATTACTTCGCGGCGCACGGCGTTGTCGGACTCACGCAAAATATTCCCAAAGGTTTTATTCCTGGGACGGACATCGGCAGTATGAGCGTTTTTGGGTATGACCCGGCCAAATATTTTACGGGAAGAGGGCCGCTTGAGGCGGCGGTTCATGGCATCAGGCTGGGGCCAGGTGATTTGGCGTTTCGTTGTAATTTAGTGACGCTCGAAAAAGATAAGCTGAAAGATTTTAGCGCGGACCATGTGTCTCTAAAAGAGGCCAGGAGTCTTATCAGCGCTTTTGACCGGTTGGTTCAAAAAAAGTTTAAGGGAAAGGTCCGGTTTTATCCGGGCAAGGGAACGGGTTACAGGCATTTAGCTATTTTTGCGAATGCCGGGTCCGCTTTGTCTAAAGTGAAATGCACGCCTCCTCATGACATCATGGGAAAGCCCTTTGAAAAATATTTACCAAAAGACAAAGACGCTTTATTTTTAAATGAATTAATGGTTTTGTCGCGGGATTTTTTAAGCCGTCACCTGTTGAATCAAAAAAGAATCGAAAAGGGGAAGGGTCCGGCAAATAGTATTTGGTTGTGGGGGCAGGGTTTTCCTCCGGATTTTCCGACTTATGGAAAGCGATTTGGTCTTCGCGGCGGCGTGATTACGGCCGTGGATCTTTTGAAGGGAATTGCCATTCACGCGGGGCTTCGTGTGATTCGCGTCCCGGGCGTGACGGGCTATTTTGACACCAATTATGTCGGAAAAGCGCTTTACGCCGTTAATTTTTTGAAGAAAAATGATTTTGTGGTGATTCATGTGGAAGCCACGGATGAGGCTGGGCATATTGGCGATGCGCAGCTAAAGATTAAAGCAATTGAGGACGTGGATAAGCTGGTTTTGGGAACTTTACGCGAACGTATGAATGGATTGGGCGATTATAAAGTGTTGCTTTTGCCGGATCATTTCACCTGCGTTGCCACCCGCACTCATTCCAGCGACCCTGTTCCTTTCCTGGCTTATTCCAGCGCAAACAAGAAAACGGGTCCGGAGAAATTTTCTGAAAAATCCGCTAAGAAGTCCAGGTTAATGGTCAAAGAGGGACACCGTTTGATGGAGCTTTTTGTGGGAGGCAGTCTTGCTTAAGACGGATGTGTTGATTGTGGGTGCCGGAGTAGCCGGACTTTCCACCGCTTATTTTTTGGGTGCGGCGGGGGGCTGCTCTGTTATGGTCATCGAACAAGAGAAGAAATTAGGAGGTCACGCCTCGGGACGGAATGCGGGGATGTTGAGACAGGCTTTATCCGACCCTGTATTGGTGACGCTTGCCAAAAGAAGCCGTAAATATTTTGATTCCCTCGAAAAAAAAGGTTGGGAAAATACGAGACTGGTGCAAAACGGCTCTCTTCTTTTATCCAATGCGGCTGACAAAGGAAAGTTAAAGGAAATTGCCGAAGCGCTTAAAAAAAATAAAATCAAAAGTATTATCATGACCAAAGAGGAAGCCGAAAAAAAAGTTCCTCTTCTTAAAGACGGACATTTTTCAGAAGCGCTTTTTTGTTCTTCGGACGCAATGCTGGATTTAGAGCCCTTTTTGAAAGGTTTTCTGAAAAATTTAAAGAAAATGAATATCCCGGTTTACCGCGGAATGGTATTGAAAAGGATCAAAACAGAAAAAGATGGTTTTCGGGTGGAAGCGGGAAATAAAATTTTCTTCACTCAAAGAATCGTGAACGCCGCCGGAGCCTGGGCGCCTTGGGTTGCCGAAAAGGCGGGTGCTTTGCCAATTCCTCTCAAATCCTATCGCCGCCATTTATTTCTTTCCCGTCCCCCGTCCCTCGTCTATCGTCCCTCGTCTATCGTCCCTCGTCCTTCGTCCGCTAACTGGCCTTTCGTCTGGGATATTTCCCATAATTTTTATTTTAGACCTGTCAATAAAGACTTGTTGCTTAGCCCTTGCGACAAAACGTTTGAAAAAAATGGAAATCGGCTTGAAAAAGTAAATCCGGCGATGAAAAAAATTTTAAGCCAAAAATTGGCGGGTTTTTCAACGCCAGCCGGGAAAGTCCGCTTTGGAAAGGCCAAATCAGGCTTGAGAAGCATGGTTCCGGACGGTCGTTTTGTGATTGGAGAAGACCCGAAGCGGGAAGGTTTTTTTTGGGTTACGGGATTGGGCGGGCACGGCGTCACGACATGTTTCGCGGTGGGGGAATTGGCCGCGAATTTGATTTTAAAGCGAGAAGTGGATTCGCAGCTTGCGAAGGCTTTATCGCCAAGGAGATTTTTATGAGATTGCCAAAAGTTGATTATCACATGCATACTCCGCTTTGCGGGCATGCGGTGGGGGAGCCTCATGAGTATGTTGAGCAGGCGATGCGCGCGGGGCTTTCCGAGATAGGGTTTTCTGATCACGCGCCTTTGGTTTCGCATGAAGACGCGCGTTATACCATGAACAAGAGCCAATTGCCGCTTTACCATCAAATGATCGAAGGGATTCAGAAAAAATATTCGAATTTCACGATCAAATTAGGTCTGGAGGCGGATTATATTCCGGGATTTGAAAAGGAAATCAAGAAAATTTTGGACGCTTATCCGTATGATTTTGTGATTGGTTCCGTGCATTTTATTGACCGGTGGGCGTTTGACGACCCGGATGAAAAAATTAAATGGCGAGACAAAGACATCAACACGGTTTATCGCGATTATTATGAGCTTTTGAGAAAATCTGCCGCCTCCCGGCTGTTTGACATTATCGGCCACGCGGACTTGGTTAAAAAATTTGGTCATCGTTCATCGGAAGATTTGACTCATGAAATCGAAAATACGGGAAAGGTTTTTAAGGATTCGGATGTGACGCTTGAAATCAATACCTCGGGATTACGCAAGCCCGTCGCTGAAATTTATCCCGCTTTAAGCGTTTTAAAAATATACTGTAAGAGAGGCGTTCCAATCACCTTTTCCTCAGATTCGCATGACCCGCGCGATGTGGGAAGAGATTATGATAAGGCCAGGACGCTCGCGCTTGAGGCGGGGTACAAAGAGTATCGCGTTTTTAAGAAAAGAAAAGTGGAAAGGGTGGAGGGCTTATGAAGCCGTGCATCCAGGCGCTGGGGATAGACCATGTGGCGCTTAGCGTCATAGATCTGGAGCGCTCGCTGAGGTTTTACACCGAAGTTTTAGGGCTTAAAATTTCAGAGCGGGAGCATCAAAAGCCGGGCATAGAATATTTTTTGGATTGCGGAGCTTCGCTGGTGGGTTTGATTCAGGGGAACAAAGAGGGAAATCATCATTTTTTGCAGGATGAGGGCTTGGGCGGCAATCATTTTTCATTTCGCGTGCCCACCCAGGAATTTGACGCTTGCGTCGAAGCTTTAAAAAAACAAGGGGTTACGATTACGTATCAAAAAAAACGTGATCGGTCCTGGTCGCTTTATTTTTTGGATCCGGACGGAAATAAATTGGAAATTACTTCATGGCCTTTAGAGGATAAATAACGGAGGAATTTATGGCATTACCGCAGGAAGGGGCGAAGGCGCCCGAGTTTAAATTAAAATCGAACGAGGGGAAAGAAATCGCGCTGAAGGACTTTAAAGGCAAGAACCGCGTGGTGTTGTATTTTTATCCCAAAGATGACACGCCGGGTTGTACAGTGGAAGCCTGCGCGTTTCGAGACAACATCAAAAAAATTCAAGCCAAAGACGCCATCGTTTTGGGCGTGAGTCCGGACGGAACCGGCTCGCATCAGAAATTTATCGAAAAATTCAAATTGCCGTTTGTTCTTTTGAGCGACGAAGATAAGAAAGTCTGCAATGATTACGGAGTTTGGGTTGAGAAAAGCATGTACGGAAGAAAATATATGAGTGTCGCGCGCAGCACTTTTATCATCGGCAAAGACGGGAAGCTCGAGAAGGTGTACGAAAAGGTAAAACCGGAAGGTCATGCTGAAGAGGTTTTGAAATACTTAACGGAAACGAATAACAAATAGTGAATAGCGAAGAGCGAACAGCGAAGAGTGGTGGAGCCACGTTGTGGCCTCTATAAAAATCGCGAAGCGATACCAGAACTTTACGCTCTTAGCTTTTCACTTTTAGTTTATTTAAGATGCCAAAAATTAAATTTAAGAATGTCGATAAAACGTTTGAGGTGCAAAAGGGAACGTCAGTTCTTGAGGCCGCGCTGCAAAATAAAGTGCCGATATACCACACTTGCGGGGGCAATTGTTCTTGCAGCACTTGCCGAATCCGGGTGATTCAAGGCTCGGAAAGTTTGTCTTCGATGGAAAAGTCAGAGATGGACGTGCTTGACGTTTTTGATTTGAAGCCGCCGCACCGGTTGGGCTGCCAGTCTTTGATTTTTGGGGAATACGTCGAAGTCGAGGTTCCGGAGCGTGACAAGGAACCCCGGCCCAATAAAACTCCGAATTTACCCGACAATTGAAAGCAGAGCTCGCCGCCCTCGCAGCTTCTGTGATGATCAATGCGGCCGTTCTTCAATCCATTAACAATCCAGTAAAAAATCCGGGATTTGAGCATTTAACGGACGCTCAACAACAAAAAAGAATGGCGCTTCGAAGAAATAATGAAATCCAGCTGGATTTTGTAGAATCCCCTTCACAAGCCGCGTCCCGCAAGCCACAACGTACGACAAAAATTTCAGATAAAGACTCGGTCGCTCAAGACCAAACCCTGAATAAAGAAAATGCTTCTCCTGAGTCAGCGCCTTTGATTAAAAATCTGGGCCGTTCGGATCAATTGGAGCAGCATCAAATGATCCCGATGAATCCTCCTTCGCCAGCATCTACATTTTCTGAAGAAAAGCCTCCGTCAACCCCTGAAAGCAAACAGGTTGAAGCCGAACCGCAAAAACCCCAGGAGCCAAAGCCTGAAGACGCAAAGCCGGTTGAGAAAAAAATAGGGGAAGAGCCAGCTGCGAATGAATTCACTGAACCAAAACCTTTAGAAGATTCAAAGCCTGCTCAAGAGGAGCGGAAACCCGTTCAAAGTCAGCAGAGTCCGCGCTCACCAGCCCTGACACCGCAGCCACCTGTCCCTCCGGCAATGGATCGCATCACCACCCAGCTCTCCTCGATGCCTAGATCTCCGGGCGCGCAGCTTTATGGCACCACGTCTTTTGAGGCTACAGGCTCAGGGATGGGGAAGTATATGAGAAGTTTGAAAGAAAAAATTTGGCTTCAATGGTTTCCTTATATTTCTTACCAATATCCCAAGGATTTTAAATCAGCGGACGCGCTTTTGGAGTTCAAAATAAGTAAAGAGGGTGATGTTTTGGATGTAAAAATTTTAGATAACAAAGGGAGTCCGCTTTTTGCCGTGTTTTGCGCGGAAGCGGTTCGCCGTGTGGTTAACTTTGGGGCCTTGCCGGAGGAGTATTTGGGTGTATCCGGCAAAAATGAGTTGGAAGTGAAGTTCGCGTTTCATTTCTGGTGATTTTTTGAAAGTAATTTTTAGGTCTACTCCATTTTTGGTATTTTTTTTCGTCTTGTTTTCCTTTGTATTCCTTTCGCGCGGACCATTTTTAAACGAGGATGACGAAAAAGTTCGGCTGAATGAAGCTTATCTTCGCTCAGGACCTATTTTCCAAAAAGCTTTTGAGCCGGAAGCCGGGTACGAATTGGCTTATTACCGGCCCGTGAATAATCTCATCCTGTCGTCTTTGGCCCGGACATTCGGCGTCAAATCCTCAACCCCTTTTAGGATGGCAGGCGCTGTGGCATTTTGTGCGATGATAATTGTCGTTTATTTTATCGCCAGGCGATGTGGTTTGGGAGCGGAGTTGAGTTTGCTTCCGGCCGCTTTCTTTGCTTTTCATCCGTTTAACAGCTGGTTTTATTTTCAGGGAGCGTGGACAGCGAATTCTCTGGCGTTTTGCTTGATGTGGGCGGTTTGGCAAATATATGAAAAGAGCATCCTGAGATGGAAGGTCACGCCAAAGATTTTTTTCTATTTGTTATTCCTTTCGTACGCGGCGTGTCTTTGTAAGGACAGTGCGGCATTGATTTTTCCCATTATTTTAATTCACGCGCTTACGGTAAAAGGTGGAGATAAGCGGCAAAAGCGCTTCGCGGCCGCGGGGGTGTTCCTAGGAGTTTATCTTTACGTGATTCAACGCCAATGGTTGATTCATCCGGATCCGCACTTATTTCCGTCAAAACCCTGGTTCGCGATTTCTCATGCCGGCTGGCTTTGGGTGGAATACGTGTTTCATTTTCTGAGAGGGGCGCATTTGAATTATGGCCGCGCCGTATGGGCGGCTCCGGGATTGCCTATAACCGTCGCGGTCACGGGCTTTTTTCTTTTTATTCTATGGAGAAGCCGTCATCGGCGTGAAGAGGCTTTTCTTTTTGCGTGCCTGGGAATTTTTGCGTCAGAAAGCGTGTTGGGTTCTTTTAGAAGTTTTTGGATTTTTCCCACAAGAGTTCAATATGCCGGATCTATTTTCTTTTTATGGTTTGTGGTATTTCTGAAAAACAGATGGTCTTTCATTTTAAAACCATTCCAAAAAATGATTATCGTGGCTGTCACCTTGATTCTTGCAGCTTATTCAGTTTTCAGCTTTGAGCATATTAAAGCCGCGCAAAATAAAGAAACCTTTTACGCTGATCACAATCAAACGCCTTACAGCGCCAAACTTTTGTATATCGAGGGCCGCTGGCGGATGGAGAAAGAAGAATGGAGGAAGGCGGAGGCATTATTTCAGCAAAGCCTGAACTTATACAAATCCACTTTGGCCTATAAAAATCTAGGTATTACGCTGAATCATGAGGAACGCTACCTCGAAGCGATCAATTCTTTTGCGGAAGCTTTGAAACTTAACTCAAAAAATCTAGCCGTCCTTGAAAATCTGGCCATTTCTTTAAATAAGGCCTCTTGGGACAATCTCGACCTCGCGGCCAAATTAGACCCTTTGAACGACGCGCACATCGTTTACAACAACCTCGGCGTCCTTTTGGCCGAAAAAGGCGAAACCCAAAAAGCCAAAACTCTTTTTGAATATTCTTTATCTATATCCCCAGATTTTATCCCCGCCCGCCACAACCTAGAATTGCTAGGCTAATTTCGCTATTGACCCACATAAAAATAACCAGCCAAACGGGTCCTGTCACATGAAACCTATTTTATTTATCCAAAAACGCTATCAGGACCTCAAGAAAAGACTCCGGGTTGCGATGTGCTGTCCTTTTTGGATAAATAAGAATAGATTCCATGCGCCACCCGTTTGGCTTGTTATTTTTAGGTAGGGCAATAAATACTTTTTTGAGTATAATACGGGCTTTCGCAAACGTATTTGCTTACCTTAAAGGTCAAAACAGGGGATTAAGACACCAAAACAAGATACAAATCTAATTTCGAAACGTTTAAAAACCGCACAGCAAGATTATCAAGAAACTTATGAAAGAAGTGAGTGACCTATGAGAAGCAGGGTCCAAAGGGGAAGTGGCAATGTTTTTGCAGATAATAGGTATTTCCCATCCTAAAAGAGTCATGGCTCGCGCTCAAGTTGTGGCGCGCATTTCAGAGATCATAAAGAAAAAAGGGCTAACTGAAAAAAAGAACGCCGTGCTGCTTGGTATTCCCCAATCCAAAGTTTCTTATCTAATGAGCGGGAAGCTCAGTATGTTTTCATTAGATCATTTATTTGAAATTTTTAATTCTCTAGACCGAGACGTAAAAATAATCATCCAACCCAAAACCAAAAAAGAGAAATTCGCCACCGCCCAAGTCTTGCTGACCGCCGCAGCTTAAGATCACAATTTATTTCTATGAAGACTATATATTTTGATACTTCTATTTATAACAAGCTAATCATTGATGAAGTAATTAAATCTAAAATTATTTCTTTAAAAAATAAAGGGAAAATTCAAATTATATTTAGTGAGTATCTATTTGATGAACTGCTATGCACGTATCTTAAGGATCCGAATAAAACTAAAAAAATTTTTCAATGTGTATTAGAAATAATTTCTGAAAAAGTGCTAAAGCAAATGGAAATCCTAATTAAGGATGAGGTATATTCTTTTATTTTGGGAGATTCTCAGAGGAGAAAAATATTTTTTGATCAGGAGCAGAGAGAATCAATTTTTAAAACAATGAAAAAATTAGCGCGGGGTGATGATGTTCCGAATAAAAAATCAATCCAAGATATTCTAGTATTGAAGAAGGAGCGACTGCGAAATATTAATGATGTTTATAAAAAATACCAACCTAAGAAAACTTTAAATGATGGAAAGCGATCGAGTTTTGAAGAATTTTATACTTCGATTTCAACAAAAAAAGAAGAGAACGAATTTTTAATAAAGCTTCTTGAGAATAAAATTCAGGTTGAAAAACGATTTTTTCAAAAGATTATAGGCAATATTAACAACTTACAATATCTTAGAAGTTATTTGAGGATGATTTCTGCATATCAATATGCGCTTTCTGATTACTTTCAGCGTCCTGGTAGAGGCGATGATTATGATTTAAGACACGCAATTGTAGCTAGCAGTTTGGATCTTTTTGTTTGCGACCACAATTTCAAAAAAATTATCCAATGGGCGCTTCCGGGTAATAATATTTTAACCTTTGATGAATATTTAACTCGTATCTAAAGTAGCGCGATAGGTAGCAAGATAGTTGTTTTGTGGCACGTTGGCGCAAGGAGCGACCACGGTGTACCCGCGTTCAGCGGGTACGAGCGACGCAGCGCCACCGAGCGAGGAGAACCACGGTGGGATTCGACGAGCGGTGCCACAAAACAACTGCCTCGCTAGACTCGCCGCCGCGAGTGATCAGCCCATCTTCAATGATGTTTTTACGATTGAATAATCGTACGCTATATGGTACGCTTTTGTCAGGAGGAATTTATGACAACTTTTACAGCGAGCAAGGCCAGGGCATCTTTTTATAAGTTAATGGATAGAACGGCGGAAGCGCATGAACCTATCCAAATAACCGGCAAAAGACACAATGCCGTGTTGGTTGCCGAAGAGGACTGGGAGGCTATTCAGGAAACTCTCTATCTTTTATCTGTTCCGGGGATGCGTGAGGCCATCCGCAAGGGCTTGAAAACGCCGCTCAAGAAATGCAGCTCTACCGTCAAGTGGTGAAGTGGAGAATCGTCTTTACGCGTCAGGCGCAAAAAGATGCCAGGAAATTGTCAGTCGCTGGACTCCGGCCCAAAACCGAAAGGCTTCTCCAAACTCTTTCAGAAAATCCTTATCAAAACCCCCCGCCCTATGAAAAACTGATAGGCGACCTGGAAGGCGCTTGCTCACGGCGCATCAATATTCAGCATCGGCTGGTTTATCAGGTGCTGGGTAAAATCAAGACCATTAAAATAATCCGCATGTGGACGCATTACGAATAATCATTCCGCCTCAAATATACAATTAAAGGGAATTAAAGGGACACATCACTTAATTATTTAAATTAAGTGATGTGTCCCTTTAATCAAACCCACCCCAACAAGTGTCGCACTTCTAATTACAATTCACGCAAGTGCCAGGTCAAGCTGTTTGCATCTTTCATCAAACCGACTTAGAATAACAGTATGAGTTCTGATTTTGTCCACCTTCACTGTCACACCAATTACAGCCTGCTTGACGCGGTTTGCCGTATTGATGAGTTGGCTAAAACGGCCAAAGAATATGGCATGCCCGCTCTGGCTATTACGGATAACGGCAACATGTTTGGCGCCATTGAGTTTTTTAATGGCTGCAAAAAGGCCGGCATCAAATCCATTATCGGGGCGGAGGTTTATGTAGCGCCGCAAAGCCGCTTTGAGCGCGCCACTCATGGGCTGTCGGGCGCCTCTTATCCCTTGGTTTTGCTTTGCATGAACGAAACCGGTTACCGCAATCTCATTGCCCTGGTCAGCATCGGTTATCTTGAAGGTTTTTATTACAAACCCCGTGTGGACAAAGAAGTGCTGAAAATCCATTCCGAAGGCTTGATCGCCTTATCCGGTGGTCTTCGGGCCGAAATTCCGCACAACATCAATATCGGTCAAGCCGAAAAAGCTAAAAAAGCGACCCAGGAATACCTTGAGATTTTTGGCAAAGAAAATTTTTACATCGAAGTGATTCGCAGCGGCATCCGCGAGCATGAACGCGCCAATGAAGATTTGGTGAAATTTGCGCGCGAAATGAATGTTCCGGTGGTCGCATCCAATGATGTCCATTATTTGAAAAAGGAATACCAGCAAGCGCATGAGGTTCTGGGCTGTATTCAATCCCAGCATACTTTGGACGACGCCAACCGCCATCGCGCGGCGACAGACCAGTTTTATTTCAAATCTCCCAAGGAAATGAAAGAGCTTTTCAAGGATTTGCCTGAAGCCATTGAAAATACCGTGAAAATCGCGTCTCGTTGCAATCTGGAGCTGGATTTTACCAAAACCCATGTACCGCATTTTGAACCACCTGAGGGTAAAACCCAGGAACAGCATTTACGCGAATTGACTTACGCCGGTTTGGAGAAAAATTATGGTCAAATCACACCGGCCTTGAAAGAAAGAGCGGAGCACGAATTATCCGTTATTAACAAGAGCGGTTACAACAGCTATTTCTTAATTGTTTGGGATTTTGTGCATTTTTCCAAACAAAACCAAATTCCCGTAGGGCCGGGGCGCGGTTCGGCCGCCGGAAGCATTGTCAGTTATGCGCTTGGCATCACGGATATTGATCCGCTCAAGTATGATTTACTCTTCGAAAGATTTTTAAATCCCGAACGCGTCACCATGCCGGATATCGATATTGATTTTTGCTACGAACGCCGCGATGAAGTTATCAAGTACGTCACCGAAAAGTATTCCAAGGACAATGTCGCTCAAATCATCACCTTTGGAACCATGATGGCGAAGGCTGTTATCCGTGACGTGGCGCGGGTGATGGGCATCCCTTATTCCGAAGCGGATCGCATCGCCAAGCTCATTCCTACGGAATTAGATATCACTATTGAGGACGCTTTGGAACGGGAAGCGGAGTTAAAGTCGCTTTATAAGAATAATCCTCAAATTACCCAACTTATTGATACGTCGCAGATTTTGGAAGGCACCAGTCGTCATGCGTCTACTCACGCGGCGGGTGTCGTGATCAGCCGTCAGCCCCTGAGAGAGCATGTGCCGCTTTTTAAAACAGCGGACGGCCAAATCTCCACCATGTTTTCCATGGAGTCGCTTGAAAAAATCGGCATGCTCAAGATGGACTTTTTGGGTTTAAGGACATTAACCGTCATTGATGACGCGATCAAGATTATAAAGAGGACGTTGAAGCATGATATCTCCTGGCCGCCGCGCGATTTAACCGATAAGAAAACATTCGACATGCTGAAGGATGCGCAGTCCATCGGAGTGTTCCAGCTTGAAAGTTCGGGGATGCGCGACATCCTGAAAAAACTGCGTCCGGACAAATTCGAAGATTTAATCGCTATCCTGGCTCTTTACCGCCCGGGGCCTATCGGATCGGGCATGGTAGACGAATTTATCAAAAGAAAACACGGGATTATTCCGATTCAATACGACCATGAATGGCTGGAAGCGATTTTAAAAGACACTTACGGCATTATCGTGTTCCAAGAGCAAATCATGAAAATTGTGAACGTGCTGGCCGGTTTTTCTCTCGGTAAATCCGACTCTCTCCGCCGCGCCATTTCAAAGAAAAAAGAAGATGTGATGCAAGAGATCCGGAAGGATTTCATTTCCGGATGTTCCGGCAATAAAATTGACCAAAAAGTCGCCGAGAAAATCTTCAATTTTATCGTGCATTTCGCGGGTTATGGTTTTAATAAGAGCCATTCCGCCGCGTACGCTCTGATCTCTTATCAAACTGCTTATTTGAAGGCGAATTTTCCGGTGCAATTCATTACTGCGCTTCTTTCCTCTGAAAAAGACAATACGGATAAGATCGTGCTCTATATCGATGAAGCCAAACGAATGGGGCTGAAGGTGCTGCCGCCGGACGTGAATGAAAGTTTTCCGCAATTCACGGTTGTGTCGCAGGATACGATTCGCTTTGGTTTGTCCGCCGTTAAAAATGTGGGGCAAACCGCCATTGACGCCATTATTCAAGGCCGTATTCGCAGAAATCGTTTCAAAACTTTCTTTGATCTGACCGAAAATGTGGATTTGCGTGTCGTGAACCGTAAAGTTCTGGAAAGTCTGATCAAATGCGGCGCTTTTGACACCATGGGCGTCAGACGCGCGCAGATTTTTGAAGTTTTGGACGGCGCTCTGTCCCATTCCGGCGAAATTCAAAAAGACCGTGAAAGCGGGCAAATCTCATTTTTTGATTCTTTTGATTCATCCAAAACCGCGGCTGACCAATTTCCCAATGTGCCGGAATGGCCGGACGGCATCAAATTAGCTTATGAAAAAGAATTGCTGGGTTTTTATGTGACCGGTCATCCGCTCCAGAGATACCGCAAAGAATTAAAAAGCTATTCTACCATTCGCACTTCTACCGCCCAAAACCGCCGCGACGGGGAAGAAGTGGTTATTGGCGGACTGGTGAACAAGTTAAAATTCACCCAAACCAAAAAAAATAATGAAAAAATGGCCATTGTTACCATGGAGGACCTGGAA
>JAHFFM010000181.1 GCA_023247935.1 Candidatus Omnitrophota bacterium
GGTTGGGACCCGTAACTTTTGACGTCTCGTCAGGATTCGATTACGGCGCTTATCCGGACTTTTCCTCGCTTTCTACGCGGGACCTGAATGAGCGGCGTGATTTTCGCTTTGACGCCTATACAGATCTTACCTATCACTGGAAACCCAACGTCGCGACAAGGATATTCTACCGTTATATCCATTCCGGTAACGATAATGGCTTCTTTGAACGCGACAGACATTTGGCGGGCGTGGAGGTCGTATTCTCTCTATAAGAAACCGAACATTTATTATTCTGGTTTTTATTTTGTTCCTTTTTAAAGGGAACTCCGTGCTTTTTGCCAATGAAAATACGGTAGATCCGCGAGATGCCGCGATCGATCGCGCGATCGGAGGGATGGTGGAAGGAAGCCGCCCTCTCGCGCCGCAAAATTATGCGGGGAAAAATCAAATTCATAAAGTTCCCGGCGCCAATTTAAGCCCGGGGATGGACGCCAAGGTAACTGCTACCGGAACGGGAAACGCGGACTCAAATTTGGGCGGAAGTACAAATGTTGGGATCGAAACAGGGGGTGTCAACCAAGAAGCTCCGATCGATGGAAGTGCCTCTGAGTCCGTAAACGGGGGAAGCACGAGTGACAGCATTGTCAGCGTGGATGCCAATGTTGATTTAAGCGGTGGCACCCCAGCCGTGGATGCTAATCTTGCTGTTGATACTGATGCGGATACTCTTTTGGATGCAAATACCTCCACCACGACAGATGTGATATCGACAGACACGACTGTCACAGAAAGCGGCACTGTCGCGGGTGAGGATCTCACCATGACCATTAACGAAGCTCCCATTGACGCAATTCTTGACAGTGAAATCGTTGCCACGGATGTTCCGGCTGACAGCGAAGCTACCGCGGGCCTTGAAGCAGACGTGGATCCTGTGACCGCAGACAGTGATGTGACTCCTACAGACCCGGCAGACGGGCTTGGACTTTAACTCATGACCGGAAATTTTAACGCGTGGAGCATGTTAAGAAAATTATTTTGGCAGGACCTCGCGATCATTTTAACGGTTTTTGTCCTGGCCCGGCTTATTTCGCTTGTCATTCGATGGATCATTGTTCGCTTTGCTGAAAAAGTTCATCCGCGCTCTCGTCTTTTACTCTTAAGGTTTCTTCCGGCTGTAAGGCTTCTGGCCGGGATTGGCGCAGTCGCGGTTATTGTGCCGATTATTGTAGAGCCCACGCTCCGAAACATTGTGGCGCTGTTGGTTAGCGTAGGTTTGGCTTTGGCGTTTGCGCTTAAGGATTATGGGTCAAGCCTCGTGGCAGGAGTCGCAACAGTCCTTGAGAATACCTACCAACCAGGTGATTGGATAGAGGTGGATGGCACCTATGGCGAAGTCAAGTCGATAGGCGCCCGTGCTACGCGCATCGTGACTCCCGATGACACGGAAGTGATCATTCCTCACACTCATTTTTGGTCTACCAATATTTTCAATGCTTCAAGCGGCAATCGCAGTTTATTATGCGTTGCTGATTTTTATCTTCACCCGGACCATGACGCAGCCCTTGCCCGTAAGCGCCTGGAAGAAATCGCCCAAACGAGTTCCTATCGGAAGCCGGAATCGTCCGTCACCGTCATCGTTCTCGAAAAACCCTGGGGCACACATTATCGTGTGAAGGCCTACGTGAAAGAAAGTCGTGAGCAGTTTCTTTTCCTGACTGATTTGACGGTTCGCGGCAAAGAAGCCGTCCGGTCTCTTGGCATTCGCTTTGCTCAAGCGATGTACGCTGAAACAAAGCATTGATTTTTCAAATTTTACGATCTGTTATAAACTTAAAAAATTTTTGACAATGCCTAAAAAATTCCGAACATTCCTTAAAAGATATGTCTTTCTTGCCGCCGCCTCGGCGGTGCTCCTTGTTTTATCCTTCTATGGCTGGCAATACGCTGAAAAGAACGTTCACGAGCGCTCGCAGCTGCAATTTGAAGAAGAGTGTCAAAGAATAGAGGGGCTTATTCAAAACCGGCTCGAATTATACGTCAACGCGCTTTATGGAGCGCAGGCTCTTTTTGCTTCCAGTCGTTCCGTTGAGCGGGATGAATGGCAAGTTTATGTCGAATCACAACACCTCGAAGAAAGGTATCCGGGAATAGCCGCCATCCGATATGTCGAGCGCGTACAAGACAGTGACAAAGGAACTTTCATTGAAACCGTCAAGAAAGATGTCTCGCTCGACCCGTTGGGCTATCCTGACTTTTTGATCCATCCTCTTGCAAACAAGACCGAATACTTTGTGGTGAAATATGTCGAGCCCTACCGTGGGAACGAAACGATGTTAGGCCTGGATTCTGGATATGAGCCTGCCCGGCTGGCGGCCTTGGAGGGTGCCCGGGATTCGGGAGAGCCCCGCGCGACGGCGAAGATAACGCTAGCCGATGAAAGAAGGTCGGGGTTTTTGGTCGTTCTGCCCGTTTATCGCAATGGCGCTCCGATATCTACGTCTAAAGAAAGAAAAGCGGCTTTAATGGGATATGTGGACGCGGTGTTTCGAGCAGAGGATTTCTTTTCAGCTATTTTCAAACGGAATAAATTCCCTCCCTACATCGATTGCGAAGTCTTTGATGGGGATTCATTAATGAAAGAAAATCTTTTGCACGATTTTGACTCCACATGGCTGGCAGCCATTTCCGGGAACCGTTCTTCTTTTCATAAAGAGATGACGCTTAAGATCGCCGACCAGCAATGGCGCCTTTACTTTTCTGCGTTGCCGGATTTTGGCTTGGATGTCGTGGAAAAGAAATTGCCGCTGTTCATCCTTTTTGGCGGACTTTTGAGCGGTGTTTTTATGTTTCTTCTCGGTGCTTCCCGTGCTAAATCGATGTCGCTTAAAGAAGGCAACGACGTGCTGGAAGCCAAGGTCACAGAACGCACGCATGAGCTCGCGGAAGCCAACACGCGGTACCGGCTGGTTGAGCTTGCCACAAACGATGCGGTTTGGGATTGGAACCTCTTGACCGACAAATTGCATTGGAACGACGCTGTTCAAACGCTTTTTGGGTATGGAAAAGAAGATGTCACCGATGAAATTTCATGGTGGACGGACAACCTTCATTCTGACGATAAAGAAAGGGTGCTTTTAGGGGTTCATGCCGTCATTGGCAGCGGGGGACAAAATTGGTCCGGCGAGTACCGGTTTCGCTGCAAAAACGGAAGCTATGCGAACGTGATCGACCGCGGGTACATTATCCACGACAATCAAAAACGTCCCGTCCGCATGGTCGGCGCGATGCTGAACATCACCGAGCGAAAAAAACTCGAGGCGATGATGCTTCAGTCGGAAAAAATGGCTGCCGTGGGGCAGATGGCCGCAGGCCTAACGCATGAGATCAATAACCCTTTAAGCGTTATTCTGGGGTTTTCTCAAACCCTTTTAAAGCAAATCCAGCCGGGAGATGCGCTAGAAATGCCCTTGAAATCCATTGAAACCGAAGCGATTCGATGCAGGCAATTGGTCCAGGACGTCCTCGGTTTTTCCCGCACCCAAAAAGCCGAAATGCAGGAAATCAATCTTAACGAAGCGATTGAGAGCGCGATTTCTCTCGTGATCGCGCAGGCTAAGACTAAACAGGTGATGTTTGCCAAGGAATTGCAGACGGAATTACCAAAGGTAGTGGCCAATCGCAATCAAATTCTGCAGGTGATCATCAATTTATCCAATAATGCCATCGACGCGATGCCTCAAGGCGGACAGCTCACGATCCGTACTCTTGCCATAAAGAAAGAAGGAAAAGACGAGCTGGAAATTCAAGTCGAGGACAATGGACAGGGGATTCCTCAGGAAAATTTATCGACGATCTTCGAACCTTTTTTCACCACCAAAGAAATCGGCAAAGGCACAGGGCTTGGCCTCTCGCTTGTTTATGATATCGTCGTTAACAAACATCATGGCCGCCTGGACGTTAAAAGCGAAATCGGCAAGGGCACGACGTTTTGCGTCGGGCTGCCGATTCATTGAACCGAAAGCTTCTGGCTTATTCTTGCTGACGATATTTATTGACCTTCGCATAAATAATAGGACTTTGGCCGGACGATTTTGGGCTGCGACTGCGTCGTTCGTCGTCGGCATAGTCCCCGCTATGCCTCCTTCTCTCTCCTTGTCTCGCTCCAAAATCCTCTCGTCCAAATTTCCTATTATTTATGCGAAGGTCAATAG
>JAHFFM010000034.1 GCA_023247935.1 Candidatus Omnitrophota bacterium
CATTTTATACAGTGAAGAATTGGCCAATAGAGGCGTTGACATTCTGGTAGATGACCGCCCTGATACAGCGGGTGTTAAATTTAATGACGCGGATCTGATTGGCATCCCGCTGAGGGTTATTCTGGGTCCCAAGAATCTTAAAAACGGCAAAGTGGAAATTAAACTACGCAAAACAGGTGAAGCTTCTCTGGTTGACATCGTTCAAATAGGTCAGCAGATCATCCAAAACCTTGACAAATTAGCCTAATTTTTGGTACGCTTAAAGTAGAAACAACGTTTGTTTTAAATGAAGTGGGTGAAAGCCCACTATTTTTTTTCGCCGAGTCTGCCGGAGGCGGACGAAGGACGGATTCGCCAGCGCATTGTGGTGGATCGCCGCAGGTGTCAAAGATTTGTAAGGATTTAGAGAAATGCTGCCCCTTGAAATTGAAACGCATATGGACGGGATTCGCTCCCAAGTGGAGCAGGGCGGAATTCAACTTTTGGACGTTCAATTCCGGCGTGGCGGTTCTCGAGCTTTTTTGACATTTGTCATTGATAAAACCGGCGGCGTTACGCTGGACGATTGCGCGGACGTGAACCGCCGGCTAAGCGCTTTTTTGGACGATTTTTTTCAAGGTTCGTATTATTTAGAAGTGAACAGTCCAGGTTTGGACAGGCCTTTAAAAACGCCTCAGGACTTTTCGAGGCTTCAAGGTTTGAATGTGCGGGTGGCTTGGAAATCGCCGAATGGGGCAGGACTTTTGACCATTGGTCGATTGATAAATTCAAATGAGAGCGAAATTGAGCTTGAGACAAAAGAGGGTGGGCGTCTCAAAATTTCATTTGGGGCAATAACAAAAGCATCTAGAGAAATTAAAATATGAACGCAGAATTCTTAGCGGTTTTAGACAGTATCGAACGGGAAAAGGGCATTAGCCGTCGCGTATTGCTTGAGTCGGTTGAGGCTGCTCTTATGTCCGCGGCTAAAAAAGTGCTGCATGACAAAGAAAAAGACGTGGCCGTCAAAATCGACCCTCTCACCGGAAAAATTGGCATATTCTCTGACGGCAAAGAAATTATTTCCAAGGAATTTGGCCGCATTGCCGCTCAAACGGCGAAACAGGTTATTTTTCAAAAAATCCGCGAAGCCGAACGCGACGTGGTATTCAATGAATTTTACGGCAAGATGGATTCTATCGGCAGCGGCACGGTTTATCGTTTTGAAAAAGGTGCGCTTTTGGTGGACCTTGGTAAAACCGAAGGCATGCTTCCCAAACGGGAAATGTCCCCGCGCGACAGCTATCATCAAGGCGACACGATTCACGCTTACATTTTAGAAGTAAATAAAACGGCGAAAGGCCCGCAGGTTATTCTCTCTCGCACGCATCCGGGTTTTGTGCGCGCACTTTTTGAATTGGAAGTTCCCGAAGTGGCGGAAGGCACCGTGGAAATCAAGTCCGTCGCGCGTGAAGCTGGCGACCGCACTAAAATCGCCGTATGGTCCAGAAATGAAAAGGTGGATTGTGTGGGCGCTTGCGTGGGTATTCGCGGCGCGCGCGTCAAAGGTGCTGTCAAAGAATTGCAGGGCGAAAAAATTGATATTGTGCGGTGGAGCGAAAATATCGAGGAATTTGTGCAGGCGGCTTTATCACCCGCGGAAATCGCATCCGTTAAAATACTGGATGGAGAAGAAAGAAAAGTTGAAGTGATTGTAGCGGACGACCAGCTTTCCCTGGCTATTGGAAAAAACGGCCAGAATGTGCGCTTGGCCTCAAAGTTATGCGGCTGGTCCATTGATATTCGTTCCAAGAAAGATTTGGTTAAAGAAAAGCTGGAAGCCAGCATGGTTGCGGATGAAGCTCCCGTGGAAGTTGCGCCTTCTGTTGAAGTCGAACCAAGTGCTGGATCGCTCGAATCTATTGAGGGTATCGGGCCTAAAACCGCCGAAGCGTTGAAGGCAGCAGGATATAACACCGTGGACGATTTGAAGAAGGCCTCCAAAGAAGAATTAGCGTCTATCAAAGGCGTGGGCCGAAAAACGATGGATAAAATTATGGCCGCGTTAAACGGGCCGGAAGAGCAGAATGACCGTACGGCTTCATGAATTAGCCAAAGAATTAAAACTTAGCTCCAAAGAAGCTATGGACAAGCTGAAAGCGCTTGGCGTGGACGTCAAAAGCCACATGAGCGTGGTAGAAGACAAAGACGTAAAATCACTCAAAGAATCTCTCACAAAGAAAGCTCCGCCGATCCCCGCACAAACTCACATTCCGGCAAAAGCGGCGGTTCAACCAAAAGAAACGCAAACACCTTCGATTGAGAGTGTGAAAAGAGAATTACTTCTTCAAAGAATGAACACAGTGAAGGTGCCGGAAACCAAAAAAGCACCAATGCCATCTGTGCCGTTTCGCAGACCGACACCCCCAACGCCGTCCGTGCACACCCCGAAACCGAAAGTACAACCTTCTCAAGAATTTAAAAAAACGCGTTTATTTGAACCGGAAAAAGTGGAGGCCGTAGCCAGCGTTATTTTAGCTCCTGTTGTCGAGCCGCCCAAATCCCGTAAATTAGAAATTCAAGCGCCGATTTCAGTTAAGGATTTGGCGGCGAAGTTGAACACGAAGCCCAGTGATTTAATAGGTCGTTTTATCAAAATCGGTATTTTTGCATCCATGAATCAAAGTGTGGGATTTGAAGTGGCTGCCAAGGTGGCCGTAGATTTTGGTTTTGAGCTTCAAGAGCAGCAGGTTCAGGCAAAAGCGCCTGAAGCAAAGGTTGAGACCAAAGATAAGAGCCGGATGGTGTCTCGCGCGCCTGTCGTGACTTTTATGGGCCACGTCGACCATGGAAAAACATCGCTTTTGGACGCGATTCGAAAAACAAAAGTGGCGGCCGGTGAGGCGGGCGGGATCACGCAGCACATCGGGGCGTATGAAGTTTTTTTGCCAAAAGGCGCCGTCACATTTTTAGATACGCCGGGTCATGAAGCTTTTACTCAAATGCGTGCGCGTGGAGCGCAGGCGACCGACGTGGTTGTGTTGGTTGTGGCGGCTGATGACGGCGTCATGCCCCAAACCATTGAAGCAATTGACCATGCCAAGGCCGCGAATGTTCCGATTATTGTCGCCATTAATAAAATTGATTTGCCAGCCGCGAATTTGGACCGCGTTAAAAAGAATTTGATGGAACATGGACTGATGTCCGAGGATTGGGGCGGAAAAACAATCATGATGGGAGTTTCCGCAAAAACCGGCAAAGGCATTGATGAGCTTTTGGAAATGCTCGTGTTGGAATCTGATTTGCTTGAGCTCAAAGCGGACCCGGGCGGTATGGCCGTTGGCGTCGTGGTTGAAGCGGAGCTTTCAAAAGAGAGCGGTGTGTTGGCGACGATGTTGGTTCAAGACGGCACGCTGCGAGTGGGTGATTATTTGATTGTCGGGGATCAAGCCGGAAAAGTCCGCGCCATGATCAACGACCGCGGGCATCGCGTGAAAGAAGCGCTGCCTTCCATGCCGGTTGAAATTTTAGGATTGGAATCCGTGCCAAAAGCGGGCGATAGATTCCGCGTGGTGAAAGATGAGCGCGAAGCGCGTCAATTTGTGGAAGACAGACAAGTTCAGATTAAACAGGGTAAATTGGCTCAAATCCAACACATCACCCTGGAGCATTTATTTGAAGATATGAAAGCCGGAAAAGTCGAAGAATTAAAATTGATTCTAAAGTCCGACGTGCAAGGTTCGGTGGAAGCGCTTCGGAACACTTTGGACGGTATCAAATCCAAAAATGTGCGTTTGAATATTATTCACACCGGCATTGGTGACGTGACTGAATCCGACGTGCTGCTTGCCGCCGCTTCTAACGCGGTCGTAATCGGTTTTCACGTGACCATGACCTCCGGCGCCAAGGATATAGCTGACCGCGAGCAAGTGGATGTGCGTTTCTATGAAATTATTTATGAAGTGAAATCCGCCATTGAAAAAGCCATGGAAGGATTGCTGGCTCCGGAAGAAAAAGAAGTTTTTGTGGGTGTTGCCGAAGTCCGCCAGGTTTTCAAAGTTTCAAAAATCGGCATGATCGCGGGCTGCAGCGTGCAAAAAGGCAAGATTGTCCGTAATTTTTCATGCCGCGTGGTGCGTGGTGGAAAGCGTATTCATGACGGCAAGGTCGTAAGTTTAAAGCGTTTCAAAGACGACGCTCGCGAAGTTCTTGAAGGATTTGAATGCGGTATCGGTGTTTCGAATTATGATGAATTGATTGTCGGTGACCGCATCGAAGTGTTTGAGATTCAGAAGAAGGCTAGAAAGCTAGAGTAATTCGCATGAAAAAGCGAGTTCTTTCCGGAATGAGGCCTACGGGCCCTTTGCACTTAGGGCATCTATTGGGCGCGCTTGATAATTGGCGCTTGATGCAAGAAACGCATGAGTGCTTTTTTATGGTGGCTGACCTCCATGCACTCATGGGTGAGTATGAAAACCCCGCTCTTATCCGTCAAAATTCAATTGAAATGGTGATTGATTGGCTTGCCTGCGGCATTGACCCCAAAAAAAGCTCCATTTTTATTCAATCGCAAATTCCTGAGCATGCGGAGCTCGCGTTGATCCTTGGCATGCTGACACCTTTAGGTTGGCTTGAAAGAAATCCCACGTATAAAGAACAACTTCGTGAAATTGAAGGGCGGGACCTTACCACATTCGGTTTTTTGGGTTACCCTGTTTTACAGGCTGCGGATATTCTCTTGTATAAAGCGCATCAAGTGCCCGTGGGCGAGGATCAATTATCCCATTTAGAATTGACACGGGAAATCGTGCGCCGTTTTAAATTTTTATACAAAAAAGATGTTTTCCCGGAACCGGAAGCGCTTTTGACCAAGCAAGCGAGAATTTTGGGGCTTGACCGGCGAAAAATGTCCAAGAGTTATGGCAATGCGGTGAACCTTTCGGATTCAGAAGAAGTGTTTAATAAGAAAATTTCTTCCATGATCACGGACCCGGCTCGCGTAAAACTGACAGACCCCGGGCATCCGGACCAGTGCAATGTTTATTCGTATACCCAGATTTTTGCTGATGCCGGGAAAGTCAAAGAAGTGTATGATTGGTGCACCGCCGCGAAGAAGGGCTGCACGGATTGCAAGAAAGAATTAGCGTCCGTGATGAATCATGGGCGCATCCGTGAAATTCGTGAAAAAAGGATGACTTTCGCGAAAGATGAAGCGCTTGTGAGGGACATCTTGAGGGAAGGCGAGAAAAAAGCTTCAGAAGTTGCGAAAAAAACGATGGCCGAAGTAAAAGAGCTTTTACATTTGGTGGCGGATTAAATGTCCTACAAAATAAAACTCGAAATTTTTGAAGGGCCGCTGGACCTGCTTCTTTATTTGATTAAGCGGGAAGAGCTTAGCATTCATGATATCTCTATCACCAAAATCACCGAACAGTATTTGGAGTATTTAGGCATGATGGAAATACTGGATTTGGACATTGCTGGTGAATTTTTAGTGATGGCGGCCACTCTGATGCAAATCAAATCCAAAATGCTTTTACCTCCGGACCCGGAGGGAATTGAAACTGAGGAAGCGGACCCGCGCGCCGAGCTTGTTAAAAGGCTTTTGGAATACAAAGCATTCAAGGAAGCGGCCGAGCGGTTGCATTTCAGGGAGTTGGAGCGCAGCAAACTTTTTACCCGGGTGGGCGTTGAGCCCGAAGCCAATGAAAATGATTTGTCGCTTCTGGATGTTTCCATTTTTGATTTAATTTCGGCGTTTGCCAATGTTTTAAAGGGCATTCCTAAAGATGAATTTCATGAGGTCGTGAAAGATGAATTTAGCGTGGCTGAAAAAGTGCATGAAGTTTTGCACCGGCTGGCGAAGCATTCTTCGATTTATTTCAGCTCGCTTTTTAAACAGGCGAAAAGCAAGATAGAGGCCATCACGACTTTTTTGGCTTTGCTTGAGCTCGTGAGAGTGAAAGAAATTTTATTGAGGCAGGATACGCATTTTGGAGACATTGAAATTTTGAGAAATAATGAGTTTATGCATAAATTCATCAAGTGGGTGGATCCGGTAACCGGCGCAAATGGAGCGAATGAAAATGGATAGCATGGAACTGAGAAAATCAATCGAAGCATTGCTTTTTGCCAGTGAAAAACCTTTGTCCGCCGAGGAAATGAAAGAAGCTTTCGAGGAAGACATTCCGGCCAAGGATATAAAAGCCGAAATCGAGGCGCTTCGTGCCGAATATGAAGAAACCCGCCGCGGTTTTCGTATTTATGAAATTGCTGGAGGTTTTCAGCTCGCGTCCGCCATTGATTTCGCCGAAGTTTTAAAACGTTTTTACCAGGCGCGTGACAAAAAGAAAATGTCGCCAGCCAGCCTTGAAACTCTTTCTGTTATCGCTTACCGCCAACCCGTGACCCGCGCTGAAATCGAGGCGATTCGCGGCGTGAATGTGGACGGTGCCATGAAAGGTTTGATGGATAAAGGATTGATACGTATCACCGGCCGCAAAGAAGTGCCGGGCCGCCCGCTTCTTTATGGCACCACACGTGATTTTCTGGACCGCTTTGGTTTGAAAGCGCTGGACGAATTGCCGCCGCTTTCTGAATACTCCATTAAGGATTTGGATCCGGCTCTTTTACCGCCCGAGCTTAAAATGCAGGAAAGCTCCGTAGAAGACGCTTCTGAAGCCAGCGGGGAAACAGCGGAGATGGTATGAGTTTGCAGAATGTTCGAAAAAAAATTGATAACATTGACTCCAAAATTCTTTCGCTTTTAAACGAGCGCGCGGAAGCATCCAAGCAAGTAGGGAAGTTGAAAGCGCGTGACGGGCAGGGCATTTACGCGCCTCACCGCGAAAAAGAAGTTTTAAGCCGTCTTAAAAAAATGAATAAAGGCTCCATGACGCCCGAAGCCATTGATGCGATTTACCGCGAAATCATGTCCTTTTCGATCAGTCTTGAAAAGAAAGTTACCATCGCTTATTTGGGCCCTGCCGTTACTTACACGCATCAAGCCGCGCAGAAAAAATTCGGCTCGTCCGTGGAATATTCGGCATGCGCTTCCATCACCGACGTATTTTCGGATGTCGAAAGCGGCCGCTGTGATTACGGCGTGGTTCCGGTTGAAAATTCAAACGAAGGCGCGGTAAATCACACGCTGGATCTTTTTATTGATTCCGAATTAAAAATTTACGCGGAAATTTATTTGCCCATTCATCATCATTTAATGTCCTTGGGCAATCCACTTTCCGGCATTGTTCAGGTTTACTCCAAAGATCAGGTATTCGGCCAATGCCGTTTGTGGCTGGAATCTAATTTACGAAACGCCGAGCTCATAGAAACCGCGTCCACCTCGGAAGCCGCGCAAATCGTGGCCAACAATTCCAATCAGGAGGGAATCGCCTGCATCGCTTCCAAAATCGCATCGGATGAATATGGTTTGAAAATTTTGGCGTCCTCCATCGAGGACAATCCCAATAACACCACGCGTTTTCTGGTGATTGCCAGAGCCGAAGCCAAGCCTACGGAAAGCGATAAAACATCCCTAGTTTTTGAAATCAAAGACAAGGCGGGTGCCCTCCATGACACGCTCGTTCCTTTCAAAAAAGGCAATATTAATTTAACCAAAATTGAATCCCGTCCCTCCAAAAAGAAAAAATGGAGCTACTACTTTTTTGTCGATTTTGAGGGTCATGACGAGGAGGCGCGTGTGAAAAAAGCCTTGGCCGCTCTCAAAAAAAATTGCACGTTTTTAAAGGTGCTGGGCTCTTATCCTAGATCGGAAGGTTAAACCTTGCCAGTCTCGCCTAATTTTTTTTCCACAATCAAACCTAATTTAATCGGTATCAAAACATATACGCCCGGCAAACCCTTGGAAGAACTTCAAAGGGAATACGGCATTAAAAATGCCATCAAAATGGCGTCCAATGAAAACGCCTTGGGGCCTTCCCCAAAAGCGGTGGTTGCGATGCGGAAGCATCTGAATCGCGTTCACCGTTACCCGGAAGGCGGATGCCATTATTTGCGCCAAAAACTCTCAAAGGCGTTGAATGTTTATGATAACCAGCTGGTGTTTGGAAACGGCTCGGATGAACTTTTAATTTTTGCCGTGCGGACTTTTGTCGGCGCAAAAGACGAAGTGGTGATTGCGGACCCGACATTTTTAATTTATGAAATCGCCACTAGGGTGGAAAACGGCACGGTGGTGCGCGTGCCGATGAAAGATTTTCATTACGATTTGGACGCCATGCGTGCCAAAATTAATTCCAAAACAAAACTTATTTTTATCGCGAATCCTGATAATCCCGTCGGAACCTACGTTTCCGAAAAAAAACTCACGGATTTTTTGCGGTTTGTCCCGCGAAACGTCGTGGTGGTTTTGGACGAGGCTTATTATGACTTCGCCAGAATCAAAAAAGATTATCCGGATTCTCTGAGGCTGCTTAAATTTTTCAAAAATTTAATGATTACACGCACCTTTTCAAAGGCTTATGGACTGGCCGGTCTGCGCGTGGGTTATGCGGTGTCTTCTCCGGAAATCGCCGCTTCTTTAAACAAAGTGCGCGAGCCTTTTAATGTGAATTTGCTGGCGCAGGAAGCCGCGATCGCGGCGCTTGATGATACGAGTTTTTTAAAGAAAACCGTGAAAACCGTCACGGAAGGACGTTTATTCTTGACCAAGGAACTGACGCGTTTGGGCTTGGTTTCCGTAGACACGGTAACAAATTTTGTTTTATTTAATTTGGGCAAGCCTGCCCAGCCGGTTTATGAATCCTTGCTTAAAAAAGGCGTTATTGTCCGGCCTATGAATTCTTGGGGGCTTTCGACTTTCTTGCGTGTCACCATTGGAACGATGTCGGATAACCGCCGTTTTATCAAGGAGTTGAAAGGTGCGCTTTAAGACTTTATTTTTTCTGGCGTTCTCGGCTACGACTTCTTTGGCTTTCGCGGATACGGTTGAGAATAAAAATGGCCAGGTTCTTGAAGGAATGATTCAATCTGAAAATGACAAAGAAGTGATTTTACAAACAGACGGCATGGATATTTCTATTTTGAAATCAGAGATTAAAAATATCACGCGCGGGAAGATGGCGCCGAAACCCAAGCCCAAAGAACCGCCCGCCCCCGTGTCTTCCGCGCCTGTGCCGTTTCAGGGCCAGAAACCTTCCAAAGAGGAACCTATTGATCTTTCTAAATTGGAGCGTCCCATCATCGTTTTTGACGAAAGAACTTGGAAGTTGGCGGTCCAGGATGTCAAAAATAACCGGGTCGTGGCTTATTTTGTTTTGGAAGGGCAAAGCGTCCAGAAATGGTCAGAATTGGTCACGGCTGAGCTTTATATCGGCCTGCGAACCGACCCTAAATATTTCGTGGAGTACGTTCACAACGAGGCCATGAAGAAATGTCCCAAAACGGAATGGAAGGTGCTTAAAGACGAGCCGCATGATATTCTTTATGAATGGAGTATCAAGGATTGTGCAGGTGTTCCCGACCAGTCCGAGATCGTGCGTGTCTTTTTTGGTTACGATGGATTGCATGTGCTGCATTACGCCATCAAGCTGGGGGAAATCCCTGAAGCAAGACATCAGGGGTGGATAGAAGGGCTGAAGAACAGCCAATTTGTTAAACCGTAATACGTTGTTCAGTGAGTTGATAAGCGATTTTTAGGAGAATTCAATGATTATTGTTTTGAAGCCGGACGCGACAAAAAAACAAATAGCGCATGTCGAAGAGAAAATTCGCGCGCTGGGCTTGAAGTCCATGCTTTCGATTGGAAAAGAGCGCGCTATCATCGGCGTCATCGGCGAAGAAGATAAAGCGCGTTTACAGCCGTTTGAGGCTTTTCCGGGCGTTGAAAGCGTTGTGCCCATTCAAAAGCCGTACAAATTTGCTTCGCGCGAATTTAGAAAAGAACCCAGTGTTATTAAAATCGCGCCGGGCGTAGAGGTTGGCGGTGAAAGGTTTATCGTCATGGCCGGACCTTGCACCGTTGAAAATCGCGAGCGCCTTATCAGCATTGCGGAACTCGTCAAAAAAAGCGGCGCCAAGGTATTGCGCGGCGGAGCGTTTAAACCGCGCACCTCGCCTTATTCGTTTCAAGGTCTTAAAGATAAGGGAATGAAATTTCTCTATGAAGCCAAGAAAGAAGTGGGTTTGCCGATTGTCACCGAATTAATGGATCCTCGCGATCTTCCGCTTTTCTTGAAATACGCGGACGTGATTCAGATTGGTGCGCGCAACATGCAAAACTTTGAACTTCTAAAAGAAGTGGGCAAAACAAAAAAGCCGGTTCTTTTGAAGCGCGGCATGGCGAACACCATCAAGGATTTCTTGTTGTCCGCTGAATACGTGATTTCGGAAGGCAACCACAACGTGATTCTTTGCGAGCGGGGTATTCGCACGTTTGAGGACTCAACCCGCTTCACATTAGACATCAGCGCGGTGCCGGTGATTAAAAAATTAAGTCATTTGCCGGTGGTGATTGACCCTTCGCATTGTTCGGGAATTTGGGATTATGTGGCGCCGCTTTCAAGGGCTGCTGTGGCTGTGGGCGCGGATGGCCTTTTGATCGAAGTGCATGACGACCCGGAAAAAGCGCTTTGCGATGGCCCTCAGGCGCTTAAACCTAATAAATTCGACACGCTGATGAAAGAGCTCAAAGCGATCGCGGCGGTGGTGGGAAGAACCGTTTAGATGAGCAAACCCTCCTACGAAAAAATCGCGATTATCGGCGTTGGGCTGATCGGCGGTTCTTTGGGGCTGGCTATTCGAAAAAGAAAGATGGCGAAGCTTGTCATGGGCGTGGTGCGCCGCCGAAAGGCGGGGGCGGAAGCGCTCCGGCGGCACGCGGTGCATGGCGCAACTATGAGCCTTAAAGAAGGTTTGCGCGGTGCGGATGTGGTTTTGTTGTGTTCGCCCGTTTCCACGATTCTTCAGCAAATCAAAGAAATTAAAAAATATTTGGAGCCGAACGCGCTTGTGATGGACGCGGCCAGCACCAAAGTATTAATCGATCATGCGGCTAAGAAATATTTGAAGAACACGCGGTTTGTCGGCGCTCACCCCATGGCCGGTTCCGTGAAAAAAGGCGTTTATTCTTCACATCCCGATTTGTTTGAGGGTGCTGATTGTTTTTTGACCAATTATGATGCCGCCGCTGAAAAGTTCTGGCGCGCTTTAGGCGCCCAAATTCATTACCTGACTCCCGAAAAACATGATGAGTGGGTGGCGCGCGTCAGCCATTTGCCGCATATTTTGGCTTTTGCTTTATTTCAAAGCCACCGCATGAAAAAGCTTCAAGGTTTGGGGATTGAGGCCATGAATCCGAGTATCCGTGATTTGGCGCGTCTTTCCAAATCCGATCCGAAACTTTGGGCTGATATTTTAATTTCCAATAAAAAAGAAATCCTAGCTTCATTATTCGATCATCAAACCAGTATTTCTACTCTGGTCGCGGCTTTAAAATCAAAAAACACCCAAGTGGTTGAAAAATTTATCAACCAAGCAAACAGCGTCTCCAACAAGCTTGCCCCCAAAATTTCGTAAATCTTCCAAGTTAATCATTGCCATTGACGGGCCCGCGGGCAGTGGGAAATCTTCCACCGCGAAAGTTTTGGCTGCGAGATTAGGACTGCCTTATATCGACACGGGTGCCATGTATCGAGCCGTCACGCTGGAGGCCATGCGCCGGAAAATCTCATTTGAAAATACCTCCGATTTAGTGAGACTTGCCAGTGAAATCGAAATCCGTTTTGGCGTCATGAAAAAAGATACGCAAAAAGTTTATGTGAACGGGAAGGACGTTACTAAAGCGAATCGCACCCCTGAACTGACCAAGAACGTGGTCTATGTGGCGCGAGAGCCTAAAATTCGTTCTGAAATGGTGAAAAAGCAGCGTTTAATGGGGCGTAAAGAAGGCGCCGTAATGGACGGGCGGGATATCGGAACCGTAGTTTTCCCCAAAACACCCTACAAGTTCTATTTTGACGCGGACCCTAAGCTCAGGGCTAGACGGAGGTATAAAGAGCTCTTGGAGGCTGGAAAAAGGGTGCCAATGAGCCAGGTTTTGAGGGAGATTGAGGAAAGGGACAGGTCAGACCGGGAGCGGAAACAGGGCGCTTTGAGGGTGGCAAAGGGCGCTATGGTGCTAGACACGACTGGATTGACAATAGAGGCTACGATTGATAGAATTTTGGCCGCTTTAAAAGGGGTTTTGTGAGCACCCCTTTGCGTGGTACGGAAGCTTTTTACCGCTTAGTTCGTAACACTCTTTTTGTCATTTATAGGGTATTATTTGGTTTCCGCCATTATGGTTCGGAAAAAGTCCCTGAGCCAAATGACACACGAGGAGTGATTTTAGCGCCAAATCACGTCAGTCATTTGGATCCGCCTGTTACGGGCATTTCTTTAAAGCGGCGTGTCACGTATTTAGCTAAAGATTATCTTTTTAAGCATTGGTTTGTGGGTTGGATTTTGCGCGGTATCGGCGCTTATCCGATCAAGTCCGACTCTGTGAACGATTTTCGTTCGATTCGCGATTTGATTCGAATTTTAAAGCAAGGCGAATGCGTCACCGTATTTCCCGAAGGAACGCGTTCGGAAAACGGGGAATTTCGAGAGCCTGAAGCAGGGCTTGGTTTTTTAGCCTTGAAAAGCGGCGCCTGGGTCGTGCCCGCGTATATCGGCGGCACTTTTGAAGCATTGCCCAAAGGCGCGGAAAAAATTAAGAGATGTCTGGTCGATGTGCATTACGGAACACCTTTTCTTCCGGTTGAAATAAAAGATTTACCGTCAGGGGAAGAAGGGTATTTGAAAGTGGTTCAGCGCATCATGGCGGAGATCAAAGAAATTAAGGCGGGTTTGAGGCAGCAAACACCGTAGGGGCGCACGGCCGTGCGCCCGTACAGAGTTGGGTTGCAGTGTTCGTCCGCACAGAGTTGGATGCAAATTTTCGGAATAAGTCGATATCCGCAAGGAGTCGCGTCCGTGTAATGGAGGCAGTATGTTGAAAGAAGGAATACAACGTTTGTTCGTGGATGAAGATTCCGCGCAGGCAGGTTCGTCAATTAATTACGAAGGCACGTTTCAGAATATTTCACGAGGCCGCGTGGTGAAGGGTTTTGTCATCGCGGTAACGGCGAAAGAAGTGATCGTGGATATCGGTTTTAAATCAGAGGGTGCGATTCCGTCTTATGAATTTGATTCGCTCAGCACTCTTAAGGTTGGAGCCGAAGTGGAAGTGCTTTTGGAAGAGACCGAAAATGAGCATGGCCGTATCGTGCTTTCAAAAAAGAAAGCCGAGAAAAGCCAGGGTTGGGACCGCATGGTCGAACAGGTTAAAGAAGGCGACACTGTCGACGGAAAAGTGGTCCGCAAGGTCAAAGGCGGTCTCATGATGGACATTGGCGTGGAAGCCTTTTTACCGGCCTCTCTCGCATTTTTAAAAGGGTTTGGCAGCTTGAATTCGCTTTTGGGCCAAACCATTCAAGTTAAGATCGTCAAAATCAACCCGAGCCGCAAGAACATCATCGTCTCCCGCAAAGACCTGCTGGAAAAAGAAAAGCAGGAATCCAAAGCGAAGACCATGGAAGAGCTCGAAGTCGGCTCCATCCGCAAGGGCGTTGTGAAAAATATCACCGATTTCGGCGTGTTTATCAACCTTGGCGGAATCGACGGGTTGCTCCATATCACGGACATGAGTTGGGGACGGATCAATCATCCTTCCGAGCTTGTGAAAGTCGGCGATAAGATTGATGTCAAGATTCTGTCGTTTGATAAAGAAGCCATGCGCGTGTCGCTTGGTTTGAAACAAATTGAAGCCAATCCCTGGACCCATGTGGACACCCGGTATCCGATCGGCTCCCGCGTCAAAGGCCGTGTTGTCAACGTGGTGCCTTACGGCGTGTTTGTGGAGCTTGAACGCGGTATCGAAGGTTTGGTTCACGTGTCCGAGATTTCATGGTCCAAGCGTATCACCAATCCGGCGGAAGTATTCAAGCCGAGTGACAGCGTGGATGTGATGGTTCTCAACATCGACAAAGAGCAT
>JAHFFM010000182.1 GCA_023247935.1 Candidatus Omnitrophota bacterium
TTCTGCAAGTCAGCTCTTTACTCCAAAATGATTCCTTTGGCAAAAGAGGGCGGATACCGTGTCATCGTCAACGGTCTTAATTGGGACGATTTATCCGATATTCGTCCTGGCCGGCAGGCGGCTGTCGAATCAGGCATTCAAAGCCCATTAAGAGACGTGGAATTCAAGAAGTCGGAGATTCGCCAGATCAGTCGTTTATGGGCACTTCCGACATGGGACTGTCCCGAGATGCCTTGCCTTTCTTCCCGTGTTTCATTTGGCACCCCTGTGCGGCCTGAGCTTTTAAGTAAAATCGACTACGCGGAACGGTCGATTCGCGGATTGGGATTTACCGTGGTTCGTGTGAGGACCAACGGGCAGGACGCGCGGATTGAAATCGGAAAAGATGAATTGTCTAGGGCTATTGAAGAACCGATGAAAAGCGCTATTGACAATGCTGTCAAAGATGCCGGGTTTGTCCAGGTTGCTATCGACCCGAATGGTTATCAAAGAGGATCATTGCATCGATCTTTAGTATCAGAGCGCTCTCTTTGAATTTTGATAAGTTAGAAGAAACCTCAAAGGAGGACGACTATGTTTACATATGAATCCGTTATTTTGATCGTCACGGCGGCTTCCATAGCGCTTATACACACGTTAACCGGGCCCGATCACTACCTTCCGCTGATCGTTCTGTCCCGTTCGGAGAAATGGTCTATCTCTAAGACAGGCTGGCTCACGGCCTTTTGCGGCATTGGACACATCTTGAGCGCCGTTCTGTTGGGAATAGCGGCGGTTTCTCTTGGACTTGCGATCACGAAACTACAATCTTTGGAATATTTCCGCAATGTTTTCAGTACATGGGCATTGATCGCCTTCGGTTTCTTGTATTTTGCCTACGGCTTACGCCGGGCAAGGAAAAGTTTTCAAAGTGACTGTTCGAATGAAAAAGCCGTCCAATGTTCTCCGTGGGTCCTGTTTTCGATATTTCTTCTCGGCCCCTGCGACCCTTTGATTCCCTTAATGCTATATCCGGCGGCCAGAGGAAATTTGATAGGCACGGCATGGGTCACGGCGGTGTTTGCAGGGGTCACCATTCTGACAATGTTGAGCGTTGTCCTTGTTTCAGTTTTTGGTTTAATTCAAATTCCTAAAAATTCTCTGGCACGGTATTCTCATGTTTTTGCCGGAGCCGTCATTTTCTTTTGTGGAATTACGATAAAGTTTTTTGGCTTGTAACTCGTTCAAAAAAACAAAAATAAAAGTGAAGGGAGGCACGCCATGTATGACTTGAAGAACTTTAATCTTAAGGAAATGACGGAATGTGGCATTACTTTGAGAAATATCGGCGAACGATCGAAAACTATGGAGGAAGCGGCCAACAAGATTACCTCTTATTTTTACGATAATCTAGTTGATGAAGAAAACGGTAAACCCGCTTGCGCTTTGGTTCGTCTTTTCAAAACCCACCCTTATGGTGATTTAGACGAAAGGCTTCAAGTCTTTGCCTCTAAAATTTTAAAGGAGAAGCACCTATCTTCTGAAATGAAATGCCTGACTCTTTTGGCTTCCTCCGGAGAGCTTCCAGAGTGGAACACCAGAGAGAAATCCAATGGTCACAAGGCTATTCCTCTGGCCAGCGAGGGATTTGTCTCGGCGGTTCCCATGATTTCAAATCTTGTCCGGCAGCTGGGCTTGGAGATCAGCCAGGTAGTGAAACCGGAATCAAGGATTATTTTGGACATTTCAAAAAAGAAATACAATGTATTTTATGTTCCTGAAGCATTAGGCAGTCCCTTTATTCCTTCACAGGAAAACTTTGTAATTCCACATAAAGTCAAATCAGTGCTTGGTTTTGGCGGGGTTCTTCCCTCAGGAAATCTATTTGCGGTGATCTTATTTACCAAGGTTTGTCTCGCTCGAGAGACCGCTGATTTATTCAAAACGCTGGCACTAAGCGTAAAATTGGCTTTGCTTCCGTTTGAAGATAAAGTTTTTATCTGACGGAAAGTGAAAACGCAATCTTAGGTGACAAACATGAAAAAAATAGATTTATCGGCTGAAAATAAAAAATTGCAAAGCAAAGTTTCGACTTTGGAAGAGCTGTTAAAAGAATATGAAGAAACGGCCATTGAACAGAGTAAATATCTGGAAGAACGCAACAAAGAGCTGGAACAGTCAAAAGACCAACTAGCCTTACTGGCTAATATTACCACAACTTCACCGGACGCTATTCTTCTTACCAATAAAGAAGGATGCATCGTTCTGGCCAATACTCAGGTCGAAAAACTGTTAGGTTATACGCGTGAAGAATTGTTGGGAAAAAAAATTGAGATGTTGATTCCAGAACGTTTTAGGGATTCGCATATTCAACAGCGCCTTGATTATTATGCCAATCCGTCCGTTCGTCTCATGGGGATCAATCTGGAGATATTCAGTTTGCACAAAGATGGAAGAGAAATTCCGGTAGAAATTAGTTTAAGTACTCTTGAAACGAAAGAAGGAAAGGTCGTTTTGAGCCTTATTCGTAATATTACCGAGCGCAAACGCCTCGAAGGTGTCGTCCTCCAATCCGAAAAAATGGCTGCGGTGGGGCAGCTCGCCGGAGGCGTCGCCCATGAGATCAACAATCCGCTAGGAGTGATCCTGGGTTTCGCCCAAGGCGTCGTTAAAAGAATTCAGCCTGGAGATAATTTTGAGATGCCTTTGAAATCGATAGAAAGAGAAGCGCTGAGATGCAAAACGCTGGTCCAAGACCTTTTGACTTTTTCAAGGGCCGGTAAGATGGAGAAAGAAGAAACGGATTTAAACCAAACCATCGAAAGTTCCCTGTCCCTTATCTTGGCCCAGGCCAAAACCAAAAACACGGAGCTGATTAAAGACTTGGCTCCCGATCTTTCCCAGATCCTTGTCAACAAAAACCAGATCCAGCAAGTACTCATTAATCTATGCAACAACGCGATGGATGCCATGCCCAGCGGAGGGAAGATATTTGTTCGTACTAAAAAATCAAAATTGAATGACGAAAATGCTATTGAACTCCAGGTCGAAGACACGGGCCAAGGTATTCCCAAAGAATTTCAATCTAAGATTTTTGAACCCTTTTTCACCACCAAGGAAGTTGGTAAAGGTACAGGCCTTGGTCTCTCCTTGGTCTATGAGATTATTCAGAAGCATGAAGGACAGATTAAGGTAGAAAGCGAAATCAACAAAGGCACTTTATTTAAAATTTATTTACCGATGAAAGGACTATAAATGAGTTTTTCGTCGAATACATTGGAACAGAAAATTTGGACGCCAGCCGGGTTTTTTATTTTACGTGCAGGTGTTGGCATTGTTTTCTTAAGTTTTGGCTTGAGTAAACTTTTTTACCCTGCTGATTGGGTCTTGTTTATTCCTTCCTGGTTTACGAATTTTTTATCCCATCAAAACGGTCTCACAGTTCATGCATTTCTTCACGTTCAAGGAATCGTGGAAATAGTGATTGGTTTTCAACTTCTTCTCGGCGTTTTGACACGTTTGACAGCTTGCGCCGCGTCGCTATTGCTTCTTTTGATTATTTATTCAGTAGGCCTAGATCCCATTGGTATTCGAGATACAGGACTTTTATTTTCAAGTTTTACGATTTTGATTTTGGGCCCCGGAGAATGGTCAATTGATGTTTGGTTTAAAAAATATTTAAAATGAAAAAAAATTTGTTTTATCTTATTTGGTTTATCGGTATAGGAACCATAAGTGTTATGCTTTGGAAATTTTTTCCTATAAGCTCAAAACCAGCCTCTACTGAGTCAATTTCAAACGAAATGGTCGGAACGGGATCAAAACTCGATGAGCCGATTCAGCCAATTCCTTTAGAGATCCGGTTGGATCAGCGTAAAGTCGCTGTTGGAGGCCGCCTTTTCCATGATGCGCGCCTTTCCCACGACAATACGATCAATTGCGCAAAATGTCATAACCTTAGCCAAGGCGGAGTCGACGGTTTGTCTCATTCTATTGGAACCAACGCCTCTGTCGGAGATGTGAACGCTCTGACCGTTTATAACAGTGGCCTTAATTTTAAGCAGTTTTGGGATGGCCGTGCGGAGACATTGGAAGACCAGGTAAACGGACCGACGCAACACCCCAAAGAAATGGCCTCCAATTGGACTGAAATCATAGGAAAACTGAAGGAAG
>JAHFFM010000035.1 GCA_023247935.1 Candidatus Omnitrophota bacterium
CGGCGCTTTGAAAATTCTTTATTGCAAAAAACTACTTTTTTCGGGTCTGAATCTTTAAGACTGACCACATAATTCGAAAAATGATTTTTTTCGAGGAGATCACAATGCCAGGCCGCGCTTTCCACAATGGCGCGCACATGGTCGCCGGGATATTTTTCAAGAAAAACAGGCGCCACCGAGCCGCAATTCACTCCGATTCGCAGAGCCAGCCCATGTTCTTTCGCGACGGAAACAATCCAACCGACCTTCTCCGCAATCGGTCTCGTCTTATCCAAATGATGCAAGTGGCCCGGGTTATAACGAATCTTATCCACATGTGGCGCCACTTTTTCGGCAAGAGGGAAATTTTCCTGCAAATCCACAACCAGACGCGCCTTGGTAGATTTTCGGATAATCGCCAAAGATTCCACGTCTTTGATATTGTCTACGGCCACGCGTATCAGGTCCGCGCCTTTTTTTTGAAGAGATTCGATTTGCTCGAGTGTCGCGTCAATATCCTGTGTGTGTGTGGCGCACATCGACTGCACGGAAATAGACGCGCCTCCACCTATCTCCAAATCACGAACTTTAATTTTTTTGGTATTTAACCCCACAAAACCTTTACTGACTTACTTATTCTTCGGCTTTCTCCATCATTCTCCCGCTTACCGGACACATCGGAGCTTTTCCATGCCCGCTCATTCCGCATTCCCCTTTGCCGCACTTCATAGCCATGCATACCGAGGACAAGAACGCCGCGACCATGATGAAAATACCAATGGCTTGCCCGAGAAGCTTAACCCCTTCTTTCTCCCTGTTTGCGCTTAATAATACTAGGTAACCCACTCCTAGCGCAACCAAACCCATAGCACAGCCCATAAGACACCTCCGCTCACGTATTCTTTTATTAAATTATACAATAAAGAGTCGGTATATAAAAGGCTAGCAACTTGACAAATTTAGTTATAAATGTATAATATTAGTAACTATTATTTGTTAATATTTAATTTCAATTAAATCGAGGAAAATGCCCTGAAACAGGTTTTGATGAAAAGAGTCTGGCTTTTGCCTTTGTCGGTTGGGCTTGTGCTCAGCATGATGACTTATTTTGCCTGGGAACTGGCCTGCAACAGCGTCAATCACCAGGGTCAGGTAAAATTCGAAAACCAGATCCGTGAAATCCGGCATCAGATGGCAAACCACATTTCATCGGCCGTAGATGCTCTCTATGGAGCGCAAGGTCTATTTGCCGCTTCCAAAAGCGTTGAGCGGGACGAATGGGCGGCTTACACCAAATCCTTAAGACTCAAAGAACGATATCCTGGCGTTGTTGCTTTAGGATTCAGCGAACGTGTGCCAGCGGAAGAAAAAGAAGCCTTTATTCAAGCTGTTCGGGCTGATGTCAGTATGCGACCCGAAGGCTACCCCGATTTCACCATTCACCCCGAAACAGAGGCTCCCGAATACATTGTCGGTAAATATACCGAACCTTTTGAAATAACCGGCAGGTCGATTGGTTTTGATTTAAATACGGAGCCGGAGCGCCGGGCAGCATTTGAGCAGGCGCGCGACACAGGCGAGGCCACGGCCAGCCCCATTCTCCCTCTATTTACCAATCAACCCACGGAAAAAGGGCTTGTTATTTTTCTTCCTGTGTATAAAAAAAAGATGGACTCTTCAACGACAAAAGCGCGTAGAGAAAATTTCATGGGTCTTGTCGCGGCAGCTATAGACGCCAAAACTCTGTCTGAGCAAGCCTCTGAAAAATACAATCAGACGGACAATATTTACTGCCGTATCCGCGCGCGCGGCGCTGGCAATAGCCCCGTACTTATTTATCAAAGCCCTCAGCTATCGGACGATTCTACCAGAACAAGCGCTAATTTCTCTGAAAAACTATCCATGCCCGTGTGCGACCAAATATGGTATTTGGAATTTTATTCCGGCCCCGGGTTCAGCCTGGAATTTACTGAAAAGATTTTCCCCTGGTTTGTGCTCTTCGGCGGTCTTTTGATCAGTATTTTGGTGGCGGCAACGCTGTATCTACTCTCCACCGCGAACGCCCGTTCGGTCTACCTAGCCAATACCATGACCAAAGAATTAAGGGAAACTCAGGAGCGCACGCGGCTTATCATTGACACAGCCATGGACGCGGTGATGCTCATGAACGAAGAAGGGCTTGTGATCGATTGGAGTTCGCAGGCGGAAACCATTTTCGGGTGGACGGCGAAGGAAGCCATTGGACGCCGTTTATCGGATTTGATTATTCCCTCTTTTTACAGAAACGCCCATGAGGAAGGACTGAAACGTTTTCTGGCAACCGGCGTCGGACTTGTCATCAACAGACGGATCGAAATGACCGGGCTGCGTAAAAATGGGACGGAAGTCCCCGTCGAACTTTCCATGACCCCCTTCAAACAACGCGGCAAATATATTTTCAGCATTTTCTTGCGCGACATCATGAATAAAAAGAAATTGGAATCACAGCTTTTACAATCCCAAAAAATGGAAATGATGGGTACATTGGCGGGAGGCATCGCGCACGATTTAAATAACCAGCTGACCCCGGTTATAGGCTACCTGGACCTTGTTATCGCGGACATCCCGCCCGAAAACACCAACCGCGAACTGCTCCAAGAAGTGCGTAAATCCGCCAAACGCTGCGCGGAAATGATTCAGCGCATTAAAGATGTCAGCAAACCATCGGCGCACACCAAAGACATTTTCAAAATTCAGAAAACGTTTAATGAGCTGAGCAAACTCCTTCTTTCCATTATCCCCTCTACGATTAAAAAAGAAATGATTTGCGACGAAAATATTTGGCCTATTTTCGGCAATGAAAACGAAATCGAAACCGTGCTCATTAATTTATGCGCCAACTCGCGCGACGCCATGATGGACTCCGACGGCACCTTATCGATTCGCGCCTCAAATAAAGAATTGTCGGAAGATCAAACGCATCGCGGTTTTAAACCGGGTCCTTATATTTGCATCCAGGTTTCGGACACCGGAGTAGGTATCGCCCAGGAAGATATAGACAGAATCTTTGAGCCTTTTTTCTCCAAAAAAAATAAAGAAAAGGGAACGGGGCTCGGACTGACCATGGTGGCTAACATTGTCTCGAGTCATGGCGGATGGATTGACGTGGACAGCACGCCCGGCCAAGGAACTGTTTTCTCTATCTATATCCCCGCCCGGCCCGGGCAGCAGGAAAAACAAGAGCCTGAAGTTAGCACGAATCTCGCTGGCTGCAACGGAACCGAATTGATCCTCTTCGCTGACGATGAAGAAAATGTCCGTAAACTCGGAAAATCATTTTTGGAAAAATTGAGTTATCACGCGATTTTTGCCTGCGACGGTGAAGAAGCGATTCAAATTTATACCAAACGCTGGAAAGAAATCGGAGGCGTGGTGCTGGATCTCACCATGCCCAAGATCACGGGCCGCCAAACCTTAAAAAACATTCGAGAGATTAACCCTAAAGCAAAAATAGTGGTTCAAAGCGGCTACACTTCGGAAGGCGAGTCGGATGAATTTCTTAAATTAGGCGCGGCAGCCTACCTTCACAAACCTTACACTCTTGTTTCATTCGCGAAAACGCTACGAACGGCGCTGGATTCCTGATTTAAAAATTTCTGAATGGCGGTAGCAAGTGACCAAATGGTCGTTGACCATTCCGGCGGCCTGCATATGCGCGTAACACACGGTTGAGCCGACAAATTTAAAACCCTTTTCTTTCAGCGCGTGGCTCATTTCATCGGATTCGCGGCTGGTGGCCGGAAGCTGCTTCAGAATTTTCCAACGGTTCACTATTGGCTTTCCGCCGGTAAATTGCCAAATAAATTTATGGAATCCTTTGTGCTGGTCTTGAAGCTGTAAAAAAACTTTGGCGTTGGAAATGGCCGCGTCGATTTTCAGGCGATTGCGGATAATTCCGGCGTCCGCCAGAAGTTTTTTCTTTTTCGCGGCGTCGTATCTGACGACCTTTTCGGGATCGAAGTCATCAAACGCTTTTCTGAAATTTTCCCTTTTATGTAAAATGGTTTTCCAGCTCAAACCCGCCTGCATGCCCTCTAAAATTAGAAATTCAAAAATCTTTTTGTCGTCGTAAACAGGCACACCCCACTCTTTATCGTGGTATTCAATCATCAGAGGGTCTGCGCCCGGCCATCCACAGGTTTTCTTAGCTGATAAGGTCATCACTGGGAACTCCTGAGAGAGAAATTCCGTATCGCCGTATAAATAACTCCGCATGAACCAATAATGAACGCGGGAAATAACATGGCCAGGTAATTTATTTTTGAATAAATCACCGCCCCCAAAAAACCTCCCCAAAAAAACGCGAGTAAAATTCCCAAAAGCAACTGTACTTTTCGGAAATCCACTTTAACTCCGGCAATCCACTGGCCCATGAGAGCGCCAAAATCAGTAAGCACACCGGTCATATGCGTCGTCCGCACAATTGTCCCGCTATAAGTGCTCACCATAGCATTTTGCAAACCGGCGGCCATGCACGCCAAATATTCCCCCAAAACTAATTTTTGGCGAAATGCAAGAGTAGAAAGAACCAAAAGACAAGATTCAACGAAAAGAGCAAGGCTGTAACGGCGCCCCATTCGCAATTGTGCATCCCTGATAATGATTCCACTAAAAACAGCTCCTAGAAAGAAAAACAAAATCGCCGAGGCCGATTGAAAAATGGCTGAAAAATTTTGGTGAAAAATATCAAGGGACAGGTGAGTAAAAATCCCCGTAATATGCGTTGCTGCCTGGTGCACAAAACTCATGAAAGCGATAGCGTTGACCATTCCAGCCGCGAAAGATAGGACAGCGCCTCCGAACCAAACCCATTTGGGTAAACGTGAAATCATGACTAAAGAATATCACATCTATCGGAAGCGGCAAAAAAAATGCATCCAACGCCTTCTTTGTGTAAAATGGGTGAAACCAACAGGAGGGCTTCAATGCTCAAAAATCGGATGCTCAAACTCGTGATGGGTTTAATGGTCGGCGTGATGGTATCTTCAAGCTTCGGAACCGCACAAGCCGCCTCAAAAGAAGAAATCGAATCAGGCGTGGATAAAACGTTGGAACGGTTTTACAAAGAAGTGTCTGAAGGTAAAAACCTGGTGCAAAAAGCCAAAGGTATCTTGGTGTTTCCCGCTGTGTTTAAAGCCGGTATCGGGCTTGGCGGAGAATATGGCGAAGGCGCTTTGCAAGTAAAAGGCAAAACCGTGGACTACTACAACACAGCCGCGGCCTCTCTTGGTTTTCAGCTTGGCGTCCAGAAAAAATCTATCGTTATCATTTTCCAAGAGGACAGCGCGCTGCAAAGCTTTCGTTCAAGCTCCGGCTGGAAAGCCGGTGTGGACGCTTCCATCGCCATCGTGAAAATCGGCGCCGGTGGAGCCATGGATACGGCCAAGCTCAACGAGCCTATCCTTGGATTCATCATTGGCCAAAGAGGTTTGATGTATAACCTCACCCTGGAAGGTGCCAAGTTCTCCAAAATAGACAGATAAGCTAGTTTTAGAATTCTAACGCACGGCCGTCAAAACGTAAAAAGGCTTGAGATTTGTTACTTGAAAAACCTGTAATCGAGCCCGGCTCATTTCCCATCGAACAAACACTTGCCAAAGAATTGGCGGTGAAACCGCATCAAGTTTGGGCCGCGATCCGTCTTATGGACAGTGGCGCCACCGTGCCCTTCATCGCTCGCTACCGTAAAGAAGTCACGGGCGGATTGTCCGACACGCATCTGCGGCTTTTGCATGAGCGTCTGGAATATTTAAGAGCGCTGGAATCGACGCGCAAAAATATCTTGGAATCCATTTCCTCCATGGGAAAATTGACGCCTGTCGTCAAAGAAGCGATTGAAAAAGCTGAAACCAAAGCGCAGCTCGAAGATCTGTATCTCCCTTTCAAACCCAAAATCAACTCCAAGGCGGAAACGGCGCGGGCTGCGGGACTCGAGCCTCTCGCGATGAAAATTCTGAAGGATGAAGCCGCTGACCCGGAAATAGAAGCGCAAAATTATGCCGATGAATTAAAAGGAATCGCCTCCACGGAGCAGGCGTTGGACGGCGCGAAAAATATTTTGAGCGAATTGTTTTCGGAAAATGCCGAACTCACCGGCTATTTAAGAGAAAAATTCTGGAAAGAGGGCTGGCTTTATTCAAAAGCCGAATTTGGAGCCGCCAAATCAGCGGAAGCCCAAAAATTCAGGGATTATTTTGATTATCGCGAAGCGCTGACCAAAATCCCCTCTCACCGGCTCTTGGCCATCATGCGCGGACGCTCCGAAAAAAAGCTGTCCACCCGTTTTGAGTCCTCGGGATTCATCGGCTACAGCGACAATCTCAACGATGAAGCGGAATACATCCACGAAGTGCTGAAACGGTTTGGCATTCAAATTGGCGGACGCAAACGCGACGCCTGGCTTTTATCCGTGGCCAAATTTACCTGGAAATACCGGCTGCGAATCAGCATTGAGCTGGATATTTTGATGCGCTTGAAAAAAAGTGCCGAAGAAGAGGCTATCCGCGTGTTCGCCGAAAATTTAAAAGAACTGCTTTTGGCGGCGCCGGCCGGAAACCGGAGCGTCATGGGATTGGATCCCGGCATCCGTACCGGCGTGAAAACGGCTTGTGTGGATAAAACCGGGAAGGTGCTGGAATGCGCCGTGATTTACCCTTTCGCGCCGCAAGAAGACAGGATTGGCGCCGAACGTAAAATAAAAGAATTGCTCGTGAAGCATGAGATTGAATTTATCGCGATTGGAAATGGCACCGCTTCCCGGGAAACCGAAGAGCTAGTGCAAAATTTGCTCAAAAAATCTCCGGAACTGAAAATTCAAAAAATTGTCGTGTCGGAAGCCGGCGCTTCGGTTTATTCCGCCTCCGAACTGGCGTCCAAAGAACTGCCGGATTTGGATGTGACCTTGAGAGGCGCGGTTTCCATCGCGCGGCGCTTACAGGACCCTCTGGCGGAGCTGGTTAAAATTGAGCCTAAAGCTATTGGCGTAGGCCAATACCAGCATGACGTGAATCAATTTCGTCTTGAAAAGAGTTTGCGCGGCGTTGTCGAAGAGTGTGTCAACGCGGTGGGCGTCGAAATCAACACCGCTTCCCCCGCTCTTTTATCGTATGTCGCGGGTTTAAATAAGGCTCTGGCACAATCCATTGTTTTGTTCAGAAATCAAAATGGCCCTTTCCAATCGCGCGAACATTTTAAAAATATTCCGGGATTTGGCCCGAAGACGTTTGAGCAAGCTGCGGGATTTTTGCGAATTCACAAAGGAGAAAATATTCTGGACCGTTCCTCGGTTCACCCTGAATCCTACCCCTTGGTTCAAAAAATCCTGGAAAGACAAAAAACCAATCTGGAATCCTTGATGGGCAACGCGCCGCTTTTACGAGATTTGGAGCCTGAAGATTTTACGGATGAAACGTTTGGCGCACCCACAGTCATGGATATTCTGGAAGAATTGGAAAAACCGGGGCGCGACCCGAGACCTGAATTCAAAACGGCGGCGTTTGACGCCAAGGTCAGGGAAATGGATGATTTAAAACCAGGGCTTATTTTAGAAGGTGTGATTACCAACGTCGCGAATTTCGGCGCTTTCGTGGATATTGGCGTGCATCAAGACGGCTTGGTGCATATTTCTCAACTCTCGAAAGACTTTATTCAGGACCCCCGCACTTACGTCAAACCCGGCCAAATCGTGAAAGTAAAAGTGCTGGAAATCGACAAGCCCCGGCGCCGCATTTCATTGACCATGCGGCTCACGGAGCAGCATAAAAAGTAAAAAACCTTAGCGGATTATTTATTCGCGTTGTCCGCGATGTTCTTGAGCTCTTCCAGTTTTTTCTGCACTTCTTCGGTTCTCTGGTTGGACAATTTTACGGTGTCTTCCGCGTTTTTCAGAACATTCCCGTATTTTTTCAGGAGATTCATGGACTGTCCTGATGAATCGGACGTAGAAGGCGCTGGTTCGCTATTGACTATCTTCGGCGGGGGCGGAGGCCTATTCCCTTCCTCACCCTCCTGAGCGAAACTCTCGCGCGTCAAATAATGCTTCAAAGAGGCCTTCGGGTCCGGATCAAAATCTCCCATATACAGATTTGTCGCCGCGATCTCTACCGTCTCGCCGGTTGAATCCACACGAAAGATATACGAATTTTCGTTCTTTCCAATCAGCTTACCTTTATAGGTTTGACCCGATTTTGTCGCGATCCAATCCGCTCTCGCCGGAAGCGAGCTCCATAGAAGAAAAAGCAAAAAAATTAGAGATGTTTTTGCGATTAGCCGCACAAAGGTCTGTAGTTCAATGAGAATGCCCGTGCTCGCCATGAGCATGGCCGTGAGAAATCTCCTCAGCCGTCGCTTCACGGAAATCCGTCAGTTCAATGTCGAAAGTCAAGTCCACGCTGGCCAACGGATGATTCGCGTCCAGCGTCACTTCCGTCTCCGAAGATTCAATCACCACAAAAATCGGTGCATGCGGGTCGTCGCCGCCCGTAAAGCGGTCCCCCACCTTGATACCCTGAGCGGGAAGTGTCTCGCGAGGAACTTTAATAATCTTCGCTTCATCCCGTAATCCATAGGCCTCCGCGGCCGCGACGCTAATTTTCCTTTTGTCGCCTTTTTTTAAATTCGCCAATTCTTTTTCCAAACCCGGAATGATTTGTCCGACCCCTTCCATATAAGTCAATGGCTCTCGACCGCTGGACGAATCAAGCATTTTGCCATCCGCGTCGGTTAAAGTGTAGTGAAACGAAACAACTCTCTTTTTCATGATTATCTCCAATATACCTTTATTTCTTGACCCAATATTGGCTAGTTTATAGTGACAAAATAGATTAGTCCACCATCAAACCCAACCAATAAATATTTAGGAGTACTCAGAGCGGGGCGTATCGCTTCACAATCTCGGCAACATGTCCCTTTTTGGGGTGTTTAGGATGGGGGCAAAGTAAACAGTAAAAATTGTCTAAAATACTTAAATAAATATAAATTTGAATACTATTATTAAATATAGTATAATTTATAGTAGGTCTTTAATACCCAAAACAATAGATAATTTGAGATCAATGATTGCGTTGCAGATAAACTTAAAGGGTTTGGAGAAGCTGACATTAAAAAGTCTGCTGCATTCATCTTTTTTCCGATTTGGAATCGGCGCGATATGGGTTTTATCGGCTGTTACAGGCCTCGGTATTATTTTGAATTATGAAAGCTCTCCCGGTAGGGCGAATCGGGCTCCGGCTCTTTGGCCAGCCGACAGCACGATTCAGCGGCAAGCGCGAAAACCGGAACTTTTGATGTTTGTACACCCTCGGTGCCCCTGCTCACGGGCAAGCATCGGAGAACTCAATTCTATCATGGCCTCTTGCCGGGAACGGGCGGATGTTCACGTCCTGTTCATTAAACCGACCGGATTTACGGATGAATGGCTCCGCTCCGATCTTTGGAAAAGCGCTTTGTCCATTCCGGGCGTGAAGGTTATACAGGACAATGAAGGTGTTGAAACACAAAAGTTTCATGCAACCGTTTCCGGCCAGACGCTGCTTTATAATGGTGAAGGCCGCTTGCTGTTCAATGGAGGAATTACCAGTTCAAGAGGACATTACGGTGATAACATCGGACGTAGCTCCATCCTTTCTTTGTTATTGACGGGTCGGTCAAATCATAATCAGACTTTTGCCTTCGGCTGCAGTTTGTTTGCACCGGCAAATTCTTTGAATCAAAATCAAGTTAGGGAGGCGGCGGAAAAATGAGCTTTAAGGACTCAAAAAACACATCAGCATTGGAAACGTCTATCCAACAACGAAGCGGCGATCTTTTTAAGCAGCGTCTGCTCAAAAACTTTCAAATAACGGACCGATTATTAGCTGCATTGATGATTTTTCAATGGGTCGGTGGAATTATAGTCGCTCTTTTGGTTTCGCCCAAAGTTTGGTACGGCCAAATCAGCCAAGTGCATATCCATGTCTGGGCCGCCCTGTTCCTGGGAGGCCTCATTACGTTTTATCCGGTTTTTTTGGCATTTATACAACCCGGAAAAACCTGGACGCGGCACGCCATTGCCATTGGCCAAGTTTTGATGTCTGCTCTATTGATTCACCTGAGCGGCGGCCGCATTGAGACGCATTTCCATATTTTTGGTTCCCTGGCTTTTCTGGCGTTTTACCAGGATTGGCCTGTGCTTGTTTCTGCAACAATAGTTGTCGCAGCGGATCATTGGGTTCGTGGAATTTATTGGCCTCAATCCGTTTATGGAGTTTTAACGGCAAGTCCTTGGCGATGGGTTGAACACGCGGGGTGGGTTATCTTTGAAGATATTGTTCTTGTCGTGTCATGCCTTCAAAATATAAAACAAATGAAAGATATCGCGCTTCAGACAGCCCGGCTAGAAGCTACCAATCAGATTGTAGAGGCTAAAATTAATGAGCGGACGGGGCAGCTTTCTAAAGCCAATGAAGACTTGAAAAAAGAAATGAGTGAGAAAAAACGAATGGAAAACGCGCTTCTTCAATCCGAAAAAATGGCCGCGGTGGGCCAGCTCGCCGGAGGCGTGGCGCATGAGATCAATAATCCTTTGGGTATTATTCTGGGTTTTGCTCAGAGCGTGACCAAGAAACTCGAGCCCAACAATCCTTTCGAATTACCCCTTAAATCCATTGAAAGAGAAGCCCTGCGTTGTAAAAACCTTGTCCAAGACCTTCTCACTTTCTCCCGAATGAACAAGTCCGAAAGAGAGAGCACGAACTTAAACGATACGATAGAAACCTCTCTTTCTCTTATTTTGGCGGAAACCAAAATCAAGAACGTGGAACTTTTTAAAGAATTTTCTCCGAACCTCCCCAACGCACCGGCCAACAAAAACCAGATCCAGCAAGTCATCGTCAATCTCACCAATAATGCCATGGACGCCATGCCCAATGGCGGAAAGCTGACCGTTCGCACAAAAAAATCTCTTTTGAATAACAAAGCTGCTGTACAAATCCAAATTCAAGATACGGGAGAAGGTATCCCCAAGAACATTCAAACCAAAATTTTTGAACCTTTTTTTACCACCAAAGAAGTCGGAAAAGGCACAGGATTAGGCCTTTCTCTTGTTTACGAAATCATTCAGAAGCATGAAGGCCGGATCACAGTCGAAAGCGAAATCGGAAAAGGCACCAGCTTTTATATTGATCTTCCCGCAGACCCGGCAAGCTGAATTAAAATAACCTTCCAAAATTATGAAGTGATGCACGGAGTCCGGTAAATTTAGACCCACTTCGAAAGGGCCAATATTTTCCGCGACCACTTCTTCGCATCAATTGCCACAGAATTTTTGGATACAGCCTTAAAGGACCATTCTGAAAGTTTTCTCTGTAATAAAATAACAGTTTTTTGATCCTGTAAGTCTAAGTTAGGACTAAGCCATTCGGTAAAAAGTTTTACTTCAGTCAACACATTTTCAAATGATTTTGCATCATAGGAAGCTGATGAAGCGATACTGGCAATGCGCAATAAATCCGATGCTATATTACCCCAACGATAGGATAAGGGATCGTTTTCAAATCTTATTTTTAAATCTTTTGCGGCAATCATATCTCTAATCGGGCCCTTATAATTTCTTCTACCTTTTGACAAACTTTCGGATCTTTTATTTGCATAGGATCCGCAAGCCTCACACCCTTTTTTACTTGCCTTGCAATATTAATCAAAGACCCGAAAGCGACTCGTTTTTCTTTAGGATACCAATCAGCCCCCCAAATACTTCTTTGCTTGCTGCCACTTTTTATTAAAATACGTTCGCAATCAGCATGCATTACTCCCCCACCAACCAGAATCTTTTGATCAATATCAACAGCTACTTTGATGTAGCTTTCGAGAGTTGAAAGCATTTCAACGATTTGTTCTTTTGTGGCTTTAGTTTTTATTAAATAAATATTTACTTTCAACGTCTTCCCTTTTCAGGTTTTTGCCCAACAATTAAAGCAATTAAAGGGACACATCACTTAATTCAAGAGATAACCGAATTAAGTGATGTGCCCCCCCCCCAAATCTGCAAGTTCAGCTTTTAGCAGGTCGTCTATTGTGGTGTTGTATCGTTTAAATAGCTGAATTATTTCTTCGTTTCTCATAGGTGCCTCTTATTTCTCCAAATCTTAACTCAAAAACAACCAAATGACTGTTACTTTGTTTTGGTTATGAAGTACCGTATTTAGAATGAGTAGCTAATTGGATAGCAATTCACAAAACGGAGTCTGGAGAGACGGAAACTTGTCTTCAATGAATTTTTTTATTCTGATTGAAATGTTTTCTGGAGTACCGCAAGTTAAGAGAACTATCCCAGAGTGTGTTTTAGCATCACCAAGCCAAGAGGTATGAATTTTTCTAAAATCTTTTCTATTGTGAGTAGCCAAAATGTATCCCTTTTGAGACGCATATTGTAGCTGTTCTTCATCCGTGACGCCCTGATTTCCAACGTTTAATGTATGAAAAGATGTGATGTGGTAGGCTGACAACAAAGGAGAGACTTGAACGGCTATATTTTCATTCAAATAAAATATAGGTAAGCTCATTCAATTAATTTTCCTCGGCAATCAGTTGCTCAATTTCTTGTTTGTGTGAATCATAATATTCTATTGATGCGATAATCTGTTTCTTATCAAGATGCGGATATTCTTCAAGCAACCTGTCGACAGACCAGCCAAGTTTGGTCTTTTCGATGATGTTTACAACAGAGATGCGAGTCCCCATAATTATCGGAGCCCCATTACAAATCGAGGGGTTTATACCTATAAATAGCCTTCTAGTTTCAAAAAGTCGTCTCTCATATAATTGCTCCGTCATTTGAAGTTGCGTAGAAAATTTATCCCAAACTGCTAATAAAACCTCTTTTTTATATTTTTCTAAAATCTCATGTGAAATAGGCGAGTCCAGCGGAGAAGTTGCTGTTCTTACTATTGAATCAAAACCAGATAATAATAGCTCACCACTTTGCCCCTCTTCTTGAACCTCAACAATATAGGGGCTAAATTTTTCTTTACTAAGGTATGAACTTTGCTGTTCGACTAAGTTTGTGTTTGCTATCATTGAATAGTTTTTAAATATTTGTCCGTTAATGATGATAAGAAAGCATCTTCAACATGAGCGTGAGCTTTATCGAACATACTCTTAATAGAGCCTAAGCTGGCATCTACTGGTATTTGTTTTTCATTGAGTAATTCAATAGTAAAAAACAAAGCATCCCAAAGTTTAGTTTGTTGATTCATTCTTGGGCGGATATCTATTTTTAAATTTCCTTCTTGAGTCGAATAAATAAATGCTCCATCACAGGTCAAAAGACTTCTCTGACTTTTATTTTTAAAATTAATTTTGAAAGAAAAATAATCTCTAAAATCCTCACCAACAGCTTTTTCATTAGCCAGTAAAATATTTTGGTAATTCAGCCCAAACGAAGTAACTTCTTTAATTTGATAAAAATCTAAGAACTTTGAAAATACCTTACTGAACCCTTCCCAAAATGCAGAGACCTCTTGGTAGTTAGTGGTCTCATATAAGAAATAATTGGTAGAGATACGCACCTGAGCATCATTCTTTGTGTTTCTAAAATGACAGTCAGAGAAATCAAATGCCAAAGACCTAGCTTCGGGGAAAATAATCAGCGGGAAGTCGGATTTAATTAGTTCGAAATAACCAGACCTTAATTCAGAAACCTTAAGATTGGGCGGTATTGTTAATCTTAGAGTTACTAAATTTAAGGGGGGATTTTTAAACTTAGCCATGCGAAGATTTTATCTAAGTTGCTGGAATTACACAAGGTTAAACTCTAAAGTTGGTTTAGAGATTTTTTGTTTAATTGATAGATGGATACAGTCGAGTAGCATTTCGTTAAAAATCGAGCTTTGACAATTACTGACCCCCCGTAGGAGAAGGGAGCTTATCTTTTAACGTACTTTTCTATCAACTGAGATTTAAGCTGCTCAATAGTACTTTCGG
>JAHFFM010000036.1 GCA_023247935.1 Candidatus Omnitrophota bacterium
GCCATGAAGAGCTTCCACGCAGAGATCGAACGGTTTTTTCACAATGCAGATTTAAACGATTTCGCAGAGTCCGTCATCGGCCTTGGCAAAAGCGAACTCTTCATTATCCAGGCCCTTAAGATCGCTTATCAGCTTGAAGATGTGCGGATGGCGGCTTATCTTATCGCGCGCTCGGCGTAGCAGTAAGAGGGTGCTGTTTCCTTTTGCTTTTTTAGTGCTAGTGGATACGTCCTTCGGCGGATATCGGAGATCCAGACACTTCTGGATTCCCGCTAAAAAATTGCGGGAATGACAATAGGAATGACAGGAAGACAAGTGGACCCATTGCCTTTTTATTGACTTACGTAAAAGCAATAGGAACGGGTGGCGCATGAAATCTATCTTTATTTATCCAAAAAGGACAGCACATCGCAACCCGGAGTTTTTTCTGAGGTCTTGATAGCGTTTTTGGATAAATAAAAATAGGTTTCGTGTGACAGGACCCGTTCCTATTGCTTTTACGAGGCTCAATAGTTGTGCGGTTGACACCCCGCCATAGCTCATTATAAGCTAAGCGAATGACCAGACTCTATTTTCACACGAAGATTATTGTATTTTTTATGCTCCTGGCTTCTTTTTGGGCGGCCGCGCCAGCTCAGGCTTCCTGGATTTGGAGCCCGGATATAGGGAAGTGGATTAATTCTAAAAAAGCCGCCAAAGACACTCCTGAAGAACAATATGATTGGGGTCTCCAATTTTTCAATCAAAAAGATTGGGACCGCGCCATTGAAGAGTTTGAAAAGCTTGCCGAAGCTTTCCCTGCCTCCCGTTTAGCCGCGGAAGGCGCGTATTACGTGGGCCTCGCCTGGGAGAAGAAAGACGACCTGAGCAAAGCCGCGGATTCTTATCAAACCTTAGTCACCCGTTATCCTTACAGCGACCGCATCAAAGATGCCATTAAGCGCGAGTTTGAGATCGCTAATGAATTTTTTGAGGGGAGTAAGGTTAAGGTGCTGGGCGTGAAAATGTTGTCGGGGCAAGATAAGGCCCTCGAACTCTACAACCATATTGTCAAAAACGCGCCTTTCGGCACTTATGGCGACCAGGCTCAATTTAAAATCGGAGAACTTTATAAAAAGCAGGGGCAATATGATCTTTCCAAAAAGGCTTTTCAAACTTTGGTGGATGAATACCCCAGCTCACCCTTAGCGGCCCAGGCGCGCTACGAAGTGGCCCACAGTTCCATGCTCGCTTCCAACAGCGGGCAATTCGATGAACAGCACGCCGAAAAAGCCATCGAAGAATTTCAAGATTTTAAGAAAGAATACCCCGTCGAGCCGCAAGCGGTTGAAGCGGATGAGTCGATTCGGCAAATTCGCGAGGAGAAGGCCCTGCGTGCGTTGGACGTGGCGTCATTTTATGAAACGCAAAAAAAATGGAAAAGCGCGAAGGTGTATTACGAGGAGCTGATTCGAAATTATCCTGAGACGCCGTCAGCCGCGGAAGCGAAGAAAAGACTGGATGACGTCGTGCGAAAGGAAGCGGAGCCGGAAAATTCCAAATTTCCCAAATTGCCGAAATTACCTAAAATCAGCATCCCTAAACCCAAAATGCCGAGCTTCCCCAAGCTGCCAACCATAAAATTATGGGGAAAAAATGAAGAGAAATAATTTTTTACTTTCAGTTTTTTTAACCGCGATTTTATTCATCCCGGGCTGCGGGTATACGACCCAATCGCTTCTTCCGGAAAATATCCGCCGCGTGTGCGTGGAGCCTGTCAAAAATTCCATCAATTTAACCGGTGAAATTACGGATAAAACGCCTTTTCGGGTTTATCGTCCCGGCATCGAGGTGGAAATTACCAACGCGATTATCAACCGCTATATTTTTGACGGAACTTTAAAAGTGGCGCCTGAGGAAAAAGCGGACGCGGTGCTGGAAGCTTCTTTGGTGGATTACCGGCGTGACGCGCTCCGTTATAGCGACGGGGAAGAAGTGCAGGAATACCGTTTGAATGTCGTGATTGACGCAACTTTTAAAGAAAAATCGACAGGTAAGGTTTTATGGACCAAAAGAATCAACGGTGATTCCACTTTCTTTTTATCTGGCTCCCGGGCCATCAGCGAAGACGAAGCGGCTTCCCGCGCCGTCGAAGACACCGCCCGCCGCGTGGTCGAATCCACGATCGAATACTGGTGAGTTCTTCCCATCTGCTTCTTTTTGGAAAAGAGCGTTTTTTAAAGGAAGAGGCGATCGCCCAAATCCGGCGGAAAATGTTCAAGAGTCCTTCCGAAGAAGATATCAATTTCCAGTCTTTTCATGCGGAACACGACGAAGTTAATGCGCCGCTCGATTTCCTGAAAACAGCGCCATTTCTTGCCGATAAACGTCTGGCTGTTCTATGGGGGGCGGATTTATTGGAGGAAGAGGAGCAAGGAAAACTCTTAAAAGATCTTAGCCTTCTTCCATCCAGCGCCTGCCTGGTTCTTGAGAGCGAACAAACCAACACCCGTAAAAACGCCTTTTTGAGCATCCTTTCGGAAAAAATAGCCACTCAGGCTTGCCATACCCCTTTTGAAAAAGATATGCCTGTTTGGATAGAGAACCGGGCACGAAAAAAAGGACTGACTTTAGGGCGCGGTGTAGGGATGTTTTTGATGAATAAGATTGGCGGCGATTTGTCGAATATTGACAACGCCTTGGAGCAGATGCTTTTATTCGTTTACCCAAAAAACCAAGCGACTTTAGAAGAGGCGCAAAAGCTTGTTGGCGGTGATTCGGTTGAAAATGTGTTTCGTTTGGCGGATTGCCTGCTGGACCAGAAAAAAAAAGAAGCGTTGAGTATTTTGGAATCGCTTTACCGGTCAGGCGTAAGGGCGCCTGAAATTGTGGCATCGGTTTCGGGGCAGTTGGAGAGGTACAAGAAAGCCTTTTCGGCGCTGAATGAGGGCAAAAGCAGGGCTGATCTGGCGGATGAACTGCGCGTGCCTAAGATGCATCAAGGGCCGTTTTTTTTAAGGTTGGACAGAATGTCGAAAGAAAAGATCGTGCGCATCCAGCGTGCTTTGCTGGAGTGCGACGAATCTTTTAAAACCGGTCAAGCGGAAGAAAAATTTTCGGTAGAGCGGTTTATTTTGACGATTTAGAAGCTTCAGCCAAAGAATTGATTTTGATCTGAAAGCGGGATTTAAGCCTTGAGGCGCGTTTTTTATGAAGCGTATTTTTTTTGACAGCTTTATCGAGTTTGGAAAAAAGGTCTCGTGAAGCTTGCTGCGCTTCGGTTTTTTTCTTGGCGCCAATGAGCTCACGCACTTTTCGGGCTACGGTTTTGAGCTCCGAATTGACGCGGATGTTGTTTTCGCGGCGGCGTTTGTCGACGCGAATTTTTTTGATTGAAGAACGACGATTTGCCATGAATTCTCCGTATTAATTTGAAGGCACAGTCTACAGAAAACAGGCCCTAATGTCAACTCCATCTCAAATCGGAAAATCAGCCGGAATTATAGGCGGTTTGACCGCCATCAGCCGGGTTTTAGGCTTTGTCCGGGACATTGTGATCGCCACGGCTTTTGGTACCGGGCTTGGGGCGGAGGCTTTTGTGGTTAGTTTTAAGATTCCTAACCTGTTGCGGGATTTGGTGGGGGAAGGGGCGGCTAATTCCGCTTTTGTGCCCGTCCTTACCGAGTGCCGGGAAAATGAACCCCAGAAATTTTGGCGTCTGGCTGCGACCTTGTTTTGGACCATGACCGTTATTTTGACGATTTTGTCTCTTTTAGGCATTTTGTTCGCGCCCCAAATTGTGGCGCTTATCGCGCCCGGATTTCTTGATTCTGCGGACCCTGAAAAGTTCCCCTTAACCGTGCGGTTAACCCGGGTGATTTTTCCTTATGTGTTTCTGATCGGGCTTTCGGCTCTGGCCATGGGTATTTTGAATACGCTCAAAGAATTTAAAAGCTCGGCTTTTGGTCCGGCACTTTTAAATATCAGCTTGATTGTTTCCGGTTATTTTTTTGAGGATAAGTACGGGCCTATGGCCTTGGTTGTCGGCGTGCTTGCCGGGGGAGCGCTGCAGTTAGCCTGTCAGGTGCTTCCGCTCATGAAAAGCGGTTTTAAGTTTTCGCCGGCGTTTGGGGAAGGCACTTACGCGCGAAAAATCGGCAAACTGCTTTTGCCGCGCGCGTTTGGTTCCGCGCTTTATCAGATTAATGTGTTCGTGGATTCGATTCTGGCTTCATTTGACAAATTTGTGGGGCCAGGCGGCCAATCCGCGCTTTACTATTCCAACCGCATTTTTCAATTGCCCCTGGCTATTTTCGGGATTTCTCTGGCTCAGGCCGCGCTTCCCACGTTTTCTTCCCAGATGGTTCGAAAGGACATTGAAGGATTTCGACAAACCTTTTCCGGAGCGATTCGTTCTTTGATGTTTATCGCGATTCCGGCGTCCCTCGGACTCTCGGTTCTTTCCGGAACCATTGTGCGCACGCTTTTTGAGCATGGAAAATTTAACTCGTATTCCACGCAAATCACGGCTGCTGCGCTTTTTTATTATTCGTTCGGCCTTCTTTCGTGCTGTTTCATTAAAATTTTCGTGAATGTTTTTTACGCCATGCAGGACACGCGTACGCCGGTTAAAACCATGATGGTTTCGGTTGGCACAAACATTGTTTTGAGCCTTTGTTTTATGGGGCCGCTTAAAATAGGGGGTTTGGCGCTGGCATCCACGCTTTCGGCCACGTTGAATGTGGCGCTGCTTTACCGCAGGCTCCGCATCAAATTCGGCCCGCTGGATGAAGCAAATATTCTAGCCTCCGGAGGCAAGATTTTATTGTCTGGTTTGGTCATGGCTTTAGCGGCCTGGGTTTTCGACCATTATCTGATGCCGACGGCGAACGTTTCGCGTTTGATGCAATTGTTGATTTTAAGCGGAGGGATTTTGGGGTGCCTGGTTATTTATGTGGCCAGCGCCAAATTTTTTGGAGTCAAAGAATTAAAGGTTTTGTTTCGATGAAATCCATACCCGAATATCTCAAATTAAGAATAAAAGAGCTTCCGGAAAGGCCCGGCGTTTATCTTTTCAAAGACCGGGACGGAAAAGTTCTTTATATCGGCAAGGCTTTGTCGCTTAAAAAACGGGTCGCCGGACATTTTCATCAATGGGACACGGGTTTTTCAAAAGAAACGGTGATGCTTTCCCAGATTTCCAAAATCGACGTTCTGGAAACGCCGACAGAGGCGGAGGCTTTGCTTCTGGAAGCCAGCCTTGTGAAAGAATCTCTTCCCAAATACAACAAAATGCTCCGCGACGACAAGAGTTACCCTTATCTCAAAATTTCGGGCGAGGAATATCCCAGGCTTTTGATCACACGAAACCGCAAGTCGGACGGGGGAAGATATTTTGGACCTTACACGGATGTGCGTCTTTTGCGCAAAGCCGTGAAAATATTGAGAATTCAATTTCCTTTGAGAACTTGCCGCACGATGCCCAAAAAAGTTTGTCTGCAATATCATCTTGAATTATGCGGCGGTCCCTGTGAAGGGCATCAATCGAAAGAAGAATATTCAAAAACGGTCAAAGAATTAACTTTTTTTCTGGAAGGCAAACGGGACGCGCTGGTTCGAAATTTATCCAAAAGAATGAAAGAGTATTCCGCTTGCCAGGACTACGAAAAGGCCCAGGCGGTTTATGAATCCATCCGCGCCTTATCTTTCGCGCCGTCCTTATCGCGTCGGACACAAAAGATGCCTTCCGAGATATTGGACGAATTTCAGAAGGTGTTTTCTTTGCCCTCGCTTCCAAGGAAGATAGAATGTTTTGATATTTCCAATATCCAGGGAAAAGAGGCTGTCGGTTCTATGGTGGTTTTTGAGGATGGAGAGCCTTCCCGGCAGAATTACCGGCGTTTCCGGATCAAAACCGTGAAAGGAATCGATGATTATCGCATGATGAAAGAGGTTGTGGGCCGGCGGTATGAGCGCGTGCTGGCGGACAAGCTTGTGAAACCCGACTTGATTCTGATTGACGGGGGAAAAGGACATTTGGCCGCTGCGAAACAAAAGCTGGACGAGCTGGGTCTTTCGGATTGGGCACTTTTGTCAATTGCCAAGCAGCATGAAATTGTTTTTTCTCCGGGGCGCTCTTCGCCGTATGTTTTGCCGCCTTCATCCGACGTTTTGCAGTTGATACGTCATGTTCGTGATGAAGCGCATCGTTTCGCGATTACGTACCATCGCCGTTTGCATCGCAAAGAGGCGTTGGTTTCGCGTCTTGACGGGATTCCGGGCATTGGTTCAAAATCAAAGCAAAAACTTTTAAAAAAAATCGGGTCCGTTTCAAAAATCAGCCAAGCAACGGAAGAAGATTTAATGCGTTTGGGCGGCCTGGCGCCGAACCTGGCAAAAAATGTTTGGGGAAAATTTCATCTTTATCGCCCTGCCTAAAAATAACAAGCCAAACGGGTCCTGTCACATGAAACCTATTTTATTTATCCAAAAACGCTATCAGGACCTCAAAAAAAATCGGGTTGCGATGTGCTGTCCTTTTTGGATAAATAAAGATAGATTTCATGCGCCACCCCTTTGTCTTGTTATTTTTATGTAGGTCAATAACAGGAGGGAGTATGAGAAAAAGCGCAGGCTGGGCGATGGGTGCGGTGTTTTCATTTTTAATGTTGAGCTGCGCGGCTCCTGCAATGGCCGGACAGAGCGGCGATTCCCCGGGAATGATGGATACTATCAAAACAAAATCCATGCAGGTTTGGAGAAAAATAGAAAAAGTGATTAAGGACAGCCAGCGGTATTGCGAAAAATTAACCGATAAATACGTTCAAAAAGTGAAGCCTCTTGATCGAAGCCGGGCGAACGCGAAATCGGATTCTTTGGCCAAAGCCATGGATGAAGCCGGTCAGGCGGCCTCGGCGTTGAGTAAAAAGAATTTGACGATTAATTCGGAAATTAAAAGGCAAAGCGGCGCATGGGGAAGCAACGAGCATAAAGATTCCGATTCAAAAAAAGGCCGCTTTTCTTCTTTGGATTAAACCCAAATATTGCAATAGGCGTGAGAATAAAGATGCAAGAGCTTGGCGTAGATAAAGTTGTCCGCCGGAGGCGGATCCGCCGTGCTTTGTGGCGGAAAGGAAAGCACGTTAAGCTTTTCTGAAACTTTATTGACCTACGTAAAAGCAATGAGAAGAACGGGTCCTGTCACCCAACGCATTTTTTTTATTGTCCAAAAACGCTATCATTCCTCAAAAAACCACTGGTGCGATGTGCTGTCCTTTTTGGACAATAAAAAGAAATGCATTGGGCGCCACCCGTTCTTCTCATTGCTTTTGCGCGCCTTAGTAGATACGCCAAGATGTTGTATCGTCTTCCGCGTCCTATTGCAATATTTGGGTTAAAGCGTTTTTTTATTCGGAGATTTCCGACAGTATGTCCTGAAAGCTGAGTTGGGGAGTGTGGTAAGGTTTTGTTCCCAGATTTCCTCTTAAGAAATTCATCTCCATGGTTTTCAGCGCCGGACGGTTTTGTGGTTCAAATAAATACACGGTGGATGCAAAAATGCTCGAAACTTCTTCGTTCTCAAGTTGAGGGTTTAATTTCACAACCCTGTCAATCAATTGGATATATTGAGGCAGGGAGAGTTTCAGATGAACGTCATATTCGGAAAAAAGAAGCGCGGGCGGAATGAGAGACATGAATTTTTCGCGCTGGCTCATGTAGTGGCGCCAGTCCTTACCCTGGACAAAAGTTTTTTCTTCAGCCTGAGACAGAGCCGGTAAAGCCATAAAGAGACTCAAAACAATAAAGAAAGTCAGGTTTTTTTTCATTTTTCTTACCTTCCTGCATCAATTATACCATAGCCCCTGGATGGTCTTTGCGTAAGGCCTGGGGGTGTGATATCATGCCATGATGCAAAAACGATTTGTTTTTTTTATTTCTATATTTTGTCTGGCGCTAAGCACCTCAGTTTCTTTCGCAAGTGAAAACGATTCTCTTTATCAGCGGTTTTCCAGGGTCAAAGAAGTTAAGGTTTATATTGCCCCGCCTTCCAATCCAACAAATGTGGCTATAGACCCCTCGCTTTTTCAGAAGAAAATGGAAGAAAATTTAAAGAACCGCAAGAGTGTCCATTTTGCCGTCGTGTCCGAACAAGAGGCTCAGATTAAAGTGGAATCGCAGCTGTTGGGGTATCATTTCAGCGAAGTAGACCCAGTGGACATGTTGGGCGGAGTAGGGATGGCTGCTCTAGACGCGGCAAAACAAGACCATTTTGCAGCCATGGAAGTGGATATGAAAATTCTTGAGGCGGGCAAAATAATTTGGAACGACAGGGTGAGAGCATCGGTCACGGATGAGAAAATGACCGAGGCTGAAAGCAAAGAAAAGGTATTGGATAAGGCCGCAAACATGTTTTTGCGCCAGGCATTCGGGAGAAAATGACAAAAAAAGATATTCTTGAAAAATTAAGCGCATCCTCCGAAAGGTTAGAAGCCTTAGGGAGGTTTCTTTGAAATCACTAAACTTCAGCACCGCATTGACGAGCTTGAAAATCAGGTAGCCTCTCCCGAGTTCTGGACTCAAAATGACGGCAAAAATTCAGTTATGCAGGAGCTTAAGCGGTTAAAATCCCAGGCGGGGCCTTATCGTGAGCTCGAGATTCATTGCAAGGAGATGAAAGGCCTTTTCGGTATTGTCGAAGATTCGGATTTAGAATCTTTAAAACATTTGGAAGAAGAAACGCTGGCGCTTGAAAAGAAAATAGAGCTTTTGGAATTTCAAAAGCTTTTGAGCGGTCCCAACGACCCGAACAGCGCGATTTTGAGCATTAACGCTGGCGCGGGCGGCACGGAGTCCTGCGATTGGGCATCCATGCTTTTGCGTATGTACAATCGCTGGGCGGACGCACATGATTGCCGCGTGCAGATGGTGGATATTCTTCCGGGCGAAGAAGCGGGTGTTAAAAATGTTACGCTTTTGATCGAAGGAGAATACGCGTACGGATATTTAAAATCCGAAACCGGCGTTCATCGCCTGGTGCGCATTTCGCCGTTTGACTCGAATAAAAGACGCCATACGTCGTTTGCTTCGGTGGACGTGATCCCTGAAGTGGACGATGACATTAAAATTGAAGTCAAGGAATCAGAAATACGCGTGGACGTTTTTCGTGCCGGGGGTCATGGGGGGCAGGGCGTCAATACCACGGATTCGGCGGTTCGTATCACTCATTTGGCGTCAGGTCTTGTGGCTCAATGCCAAAATGAAAGATCTCAGCTTAAAAATAAAGCTACGGCCATGAAAGTTTTGAAAAGCCGGCTGCATGAGCGGGAAATGAAAAAGCGCATGGAAGAACAGCAAAAAACATACGGCGAGAAGCAGGAAATCGCCTGGGGCAGCCAAATCCGTTCGTATGTGCTGCATCCTTATAACATGGTAAAAGACCATCGCACGGATCATGAGACTTCCAACGCGACAGCGGTTTTGGACGGGGATTTGGATAAATTTATGGAAGCCTATTTACGCGCGCAAAGCGGGAGTGGATTATGATCGGTTGGATGCTGCAAAAAGTTTTCGGCACGCAAAATGACCGCATGCTCAAAAAATGCGCCTCTTCGGTTGTAAAAATCAACCAATTGGAAGCGAATGTTTCGGGTTTAAGCGACGAAGCGCTCAAAGCCAAAACCGGAGAATTCAAGCAGCGCCTTGAGAAAGGCGAGACCTTGGATATGATTTTGCCGGAGACTTTTGCGGTGGTGCGTGAGACCTCGAAGCGCGTTCTCAAGATGCGTCATTTTGATTGCCAGCTTATCGGCGGTATCGTGCTTCATCAGGGAAAAATTTCGGAAATGGCCACCGGTGAAGGAAAAACGCTTGTGGCGACCCTGCCGACTTATTTAAACGCGCTGAGCGGCAAAGGCGTGCACGTGATTACGGTGAATGATTATCTGGCCAAACGTGACCGCGAATGGATGGGGCCGATTTATGAATTTTTAGGGCTCACCATAGGCGTGATTCAGCACGGCACTTCCCCCGAAGACCGCAAAGTAGCATATGGTTCGGACATTACGTACGGCACCAATAACGAATTTGGTTTTGATTTTCTCCGCGACAACATGGTCCGGCGCATTGAAAACCGCGTGCAGCGTCCGTTAAATTATGCCATTGTCGACGAAGTGGACAGTATTTTAATCGACGAAGCGAGAACCCCTCTGATTATTTCCGGTCCCAGCGACGAATCCACGGACAAATACACCAAAATCGACAAAATTATTCCGAGTCTTGTGAAAGAAACGGATTATCAAATCGAAGAAAAAACAAAAACCGTGGCGCTTACTGATTCCGGCAACAAAAAAGTGGAAGAATTGCTGGGTGTGGAGAATTTATACGATCCTTCGAATGTGGAATTGGTGCATCACGTGAGCCAGGCGCTTCGCGCGCACGCTCTTTTTAAAATTGACGTGGATTATGTCGTGAAAGACGGGGAAGTACTGATTGTGGATGAATTCACGGGCCGTCTTATGCCCGGCCGCCGTTATTCGGACGGCCTTCACCAGGCGCTTGAGGCCAAGGAAGGCGTAAAAGTCGAAGAAGAGAATCAGACATTGGCCACGGTCACGTTTCAAAATTATTTCCGCATGTACAAAAAATTGGCGGGCATGACCGGAACCGCGCAAACCGAAGCGCAGGAATTCCACGAAATTTATAAATTGGATGTGCTGGCTATTCCCACGAATCGTGTCATGGCCAGAGCCAATTTCGCGGATAGGATTTATCGCACCGAACGTGAAAAATTTAATGCCGTGGTGAATGAAATCATCGAATCTTATAAAAAAGGCCAGCCGGTGCTGGTTGGCACGGTTTCCATTGAAAAATCGGAGCGCTTGAGCAATTTGCTGCGCAAAGCCAACGTGCTGCACAAAGTTTTGAATGCCAAATACCATGAAATGGAAGCGGAAATTATCAAGCAGGCCGGCCAGAGACAGTCCGTGACTATCGCTACGAATATGGCGGGCCGCGGGACGGATATTGTGCTGGGCGATGGTGTCAAGGATGTGGGAGGTTTGCATGTGATCGGAACCGAAAGGCATGAAGCTCGACGTATTGATAATCAGCTTCGGGGCCGCTCAGGCCGGCAGGGCGATCCGGGCTCCTCCCGTTTTTATCTTTCCATGGAAGATGATCTTTTGAGAATATTCGGCTCTGACCGTTTGTCCGGCTTGATGCAGCGGCTGGGGATGGAAGAAGGGCAGGAGATTGAACATCCGTTTATTTCCAAAGCCATTGAAAACGCGCAACAGCGCGTGGAAGGCCGCAATTTTGAAATCCGCAAACAACTTTTGGAATACGACAACGTCATGAACAAGCAGCGCGAAGTGATTTATGAGGAGCGCCGCAAAGTGCTTGAAGGCGAAAATCTGCGCGAGCATTATCTTGGCATGATCGAAGAGGCGATGGAAGCCGTTGTTTCCGGTTATGACCCCAGCCAAGAAGACGCGTTTAAAAGCGTGTCCGAATCCGTCAAAAAAGTATTTCCCGTTTCTACGGAGGGTCTTGAGGGGATGGATGGCGAGGGTTTGATTGAACAGTTGATTGAACGAGCCAAAAAAGCTTACGAAGAAAAAGAAAGCCAAATCGGAGCCGATTTCCTGCGGCATTTGGAGCGCATGATTCTTTTGGATATCGTGGATTCCAAATGGAAAGAGCATTTGCGCGGCATGGATAATCTTCGCGAAGGAATCGGATTGCGCGCTTATGGCCAAAAAGATCCGCTTGTTGAATACAAGCGCGAAGCTTTTGAGGCTTTTCAGGTAATGGTGGATTCCATCAAAGAAGACGCTTTGGAATTTATTTTCAAGGTGCAGCCGATGGATCCGGCCAAAGTCCCGCAAGCACCCGTGGCGAAAAAAGCCGCGCCCCTTCAATTTTTACACCCGGAGGCTTCGCCGGCCTTGAGCCAATTTAGTTCTGAAACCATGACGCAGCAAGAGGAAGCTCCTCTGGCTCCATCGATATCCGTGTCTCATCAGGCAAGTTCTGACGACAAAGTTGGCCGCAACGAACCCTGTCCATGCGGAAGCGGTAAAAAATATAAAAAATGTCATGGACAATAGTGGGGAGTGAGGGTGGGTAATCTGGCCACAACCCACCCTCACTCCCTATCCTAAGATCATCTACTAATGTTTTCCCTCTACTCTTTTGCCATGATTTTTGTTTCCGCGGCGCTTCTTTCTCTTCCTTATCATCTGCCTGCCGCCTGGTTTACGGCTTTTTTCGCTTTTATCCCGATTTTTTTCACTTTTGAGAAAAAAACATCGTCTCAGATTTTCAAAATCTGTTTTATTTTCGGACTTTTTTACCACGCCTCCTTAGGCTATTGGTTGAATTACGTGAACGTGCTGGGTTTTTTACTGCTCTCCGGCTATCTTTCAATTTACTTTGGTTTTTTTGGTTCCTTGAGCCGTCACTTTTTTGTTCAAAATAATCTTCGCTCAACTTGGTATGTAGCGGGCATCTGGGTGATGCTGGAGTACGCGCGCGGATTTCTATTCGGCGGCTTTCCCTGGGCGCTGCTTGGTTATTCCCAATGGAAAAATCTTCCGTTTATTCAAATAGCGGATGTGATCGGCGCGTACGGTGTTTCTTTTTTTGTTATTTGGGTGAATCTCATTCTGTATCGGATTCTTCGCGGCGTCCGTGTGACAAGATATTTGACGGCATTATGTCTCGTGCTGGTAATCGTTGTCGGTTATGGCGTCGAGCGCCTCCATTCATGGGACAAATTTTACCGCGCGGAAACGCCGAAAGCGACACTGCGTATTTCCGTTATCCAGGGAAATATTCCCCAGGATCAAAAATGGGACGCGAAGATTAAAGAAATAATTTTTGAGAAATACAACCGTCTTTCCATGATGGCGTCCATGGAGCAGCCGGAATTGATCGTGTGGCCGGAAACCTCTTTTCCCGGTTATTTTGAAAACGAACCGATGATGGCGTCGCATTTGAGGTCTGTCGTGCGCCAGGCAAAAACCAGGCTTCTGGTGGGGGCTCCCATGATGAGCGACTTTGAAAACGGACTTGTTTTTTATAACGGGGCCATTCTTTTTTCATCCAATGGGGAAGAGGCGGGTCGTTATTCCAAAATGCATTTGGTCCCTTTCGGGGAATACATTCCTTTTGAAGCGCTGCTCGGATTTATCCGGTACTTTGTGGAAATAGGACGTTTTAGTCCCGGCGCTGACCCAACCATTTTTTCGATCGTTTCGGAGTATCAAAAAATAAAAATAGCGGCTAAATTCGGCGTGCTTATTTGCTACGAAGATATATTTCCATCCATGGTCAGAAATCTTTGCAGGAACGGCGCGGATTTTCTGGTGAATATCACCAATGACGCATGGTTTGGAAAAACATCCGCGCCTTACCAGCACGCCCAGGCTTCAGTTTTTCGCGCCATTGAAAATCGCGTTCCCGTGGTCCGCGCTGCGAACACGGGACTTTCCTGTTTTATTTCAGCCGAAGGCCGCGTGACGGCTTCCGTGCAAAAAGACGGGGAGGAGATCATGGTTTCCGGCCATCAAACCCATGACATCACCCTCCGAAAAGGCAGGTCTTTTTTTACTCGTTTTGGAGACATCTTCTTCTGGCTTGTTCTCGGGATTCTTTTTTTCGCCTTCAAAGAAAAACATAAAAACAGCGGCTATAGCCGGTTGTGAACTTGACCGTAATCGTTTATCGCCCTGCCTAAAAATAACAAGCCAAACGGGTCCTGTCACACGAAACCTATTCTTATTTATCCAAAAACGCTATCAGGACCTCAAGAAAAGACTTCGGGTTGCGATGTGCTGTCCTTTTTGGATAAATAAAGATAGATTTCATGCGCCACCCGTTTGGCTTGTTATTTTTAGG
>JAHFFM010000183.1 GCA_023247935.1 Candidatus Omnitrophota bacterium
TATCAAGTACTCGCCTTCCTCCAGCAATTTATTCGCGTTCTCAACATAACCTTCGTAAAGAGCGAAATGATTCTTAAGGAGCTTGTCGCTGAAACCGCCCATCCCTAATAAATGCTCAAAATTCTTGGCTTTATATGGCATATGGCTCATCCTCCAATCACTCATTTCAAAAATACTTTTGTTTGATTAACTTCTATGGGTGAGTATAGAAAAAAAAGAATTAGAGAAGTTTTAAAGAAAGATTAATTTATTCTAACGCGATGATGGCGTTGCGGTTATAGGGGATACTAACGACGAAAAATCCCACCTGGAAAGACCAAATAGTCTTTCCAGGAAGGGAAAATAAAACTTCAATTAATTAGCTTTCAATCACGCCGCAGGCGATTCGGCTTCCAGCGTTGCCGGTGGGCTGGCCAAAATCATCCTCTTTTTCATGCAAAATAAAAGCTTTGCCGACAACGCCATATTTTCCTTCGGCTAAGGTGAGTCCTTTAATCACGGTTTCCACTTTTCCTGTTCCATCAGCCGCAATTTCTACATTCCCTAAATCACCGGCATGCGCTTTTTGAAAACCGTCCTGATTCAAAAGTCCGTGTGGCATTCCATCGGGATTAAAATGACCTCCGGCCGCATTTCCCTTATCTCCACAATCCCCTTTTTCATGAATATGAAAACCATGCTTCCCGGCAGGAACATTTTCGAAATTCACTTGAATCTTAAGACCCTCCAGCGTTTCCTCCAAAACCGCTTTTCCGGAAATCGGAGATCCCTCTGCAGTTCCTTTAATGTTTGCTGTCGCCGCAAATGCCGGCACACACCACAAAAACCCCACCAAAACCATCCACTCTCTGTTTCTTCTCATACCCCCTCCTCCTCATACTCATACATATAAAAAAGTAAATTTTGAATTCAAGCGGGTGGCGCATGAGACTTATTTTTATTTATCCAAAAAGGACAGCACATCGCAACCCGAAGGTTTTCCTGAGGTCCTGATAGCGTTTTTGGATAAATAAAAATAAGTCTCATGTGACAGGCCCCGCTTGAATTCAAAATTTACTCTCCACCCTCCCAGCGCCGTAAAAGAAGCGCCGAATTTTTAGACCCAAACGCAATCGTATTGCAAAGCACATGCCGGACATCCCGCGCCACTCCTTGATTGGGAATAATGTTGAGGTCGCATTCCGGGTCCGGGTTTTCAAAACTCACTGTCGGCGGCAAAAACTGATGAACCAGCGCGAAAACTCCGGCCATCACGCCCGCGGAACCGCAAGCGCCCTGAGGATGCCCGATCATGGATTTTGTGGCGCTTGCTAAAAGTTTTTGATGATGCCCGTTAAAAGCCAATTTAATGGCCTTGGATTCCACAACGTCATTCATTCGCGTGGCGGTTCCATGCAAATTCACGTACTGAATTTGATTTTCCGGAATTCCGGCGTCATGCATGGCTTGCGTCATGGCGCGTGCCGGTTCCACCCCGTCCTCTTTGGCCGCCACGCGGTGATAAGCGTCGCAGGTGGAAGCATAGCCCACCACTTCCGCGTAAATTTTAGCGTCCCGATTTTTCGCATGGTCCAAAGACTCCATTAAAAACATCCAAGAGCCTTCTCCCAGGACAAAACCATCCCGGTCCCGGTCAAAAGGACGGGAAGCGCTTGCTGGCGTATCATTAAAATGCGTGGACATCACCTTCATACGGCAAAAACCAGCCATTAAACCCGGCGTGATGCAGGATTCGGCGCCGCCCGTGAGCAAAATAGACTCATCCCCCGAACGAATCATGCGGTAAGCATACCCCAATGCATCCGAGGAGGAAGTGCAGCCTGTCGAAATCACGTGGCTGATACCGTGAATGCCCAAAGCAATGGAAATCTCACTCGAAAGCATCCCGACGAATGAAGAAGACACGCAATAAGGCGTGACATGCCGCGATTGATTGCCAAAAAATTCCTGATATTGCCTTTCGGCAAATTCAATTCCTCCGCCGCCCGTGCCGACAATAACTCCCAGCCTTCTCAAATCCTCCAAATCAAGATTCGATAAATCCAATTGTCCGTCACGCAAAGCTTCGCGGGCCGCGGCTAAAGCGATGGGCACCACTCTTGGCACGCGTTTCAGTTCAGCAGGGCTCACATGTCGCAAAGGGTCAAAGTCAGGGATTTCGGCTGCCACTTGGCAGGGAAGCTGGGGATCTTGAAACAAAGAAAGACGCCTGACGCCTGATTTTCCATGACGCAATGCGTCAAAATAAGCTCCCACCCCTTCCCCAAAAGGAGTGACAGCTCCCAACCCGGTAATCACGACGCGTTTCATTTTTCAATTTCCTCACAGGCGACTTCTGATAGTATATCCCCTATGAAGATAAAATTTAAAACTATTGCGGCTTTTTTTATTTTTCTTCTTACGGAAACCGTTTGCTGCCTCGCCGCGGACCAACAGCGCTCATTGTCACTGGGAGAAGCCATTTATCTTTCGCAAACCCGCTCCCTGGAATCCATTTTATCGCAAGAAAATGTCCGCGAATCCCTGGCCCAGCTCTCACAGGCCCAAGGCTTTTTCTTGCCCCAAATAGACGGCACGCTTTCCCAAACCAGACAAACCCGAAATTTGCAGGCGCAGGGCATTCCGCTTGGCGCATCCGACCCTTTAGCCGGTCCTTTCAATTCATTTGACGCGCGGCTTCGAGCCCGGCAAATCGTGCTCGACGCCGCAGCCATCACCCGGCTTCTCGCGGTGGTGGATGGCGTTAAGCTTTCGAAAGCGGAAGAGCTGAAAGCGCGTCAGGACGCGATGGTTTTGGCCGGTTCGTTTTTTTTAAAAGCCGAAATCGCGGCTCAGAAAACCGGTTGGGCGGAATCCTGGCTTAAAGTCTCGCGGGCGGCGCTTCGCTTGGTGCATGTGCGTTTCCGGCAGGGTCAGGCTAAAAAAAGCGAGGTCCAAAAATCCAAAGCGGATTTCAAAAGAGCCTTCGCGCAAAATCTTTCGGAAAAAAACACCGCCAAAGACGCGTTAAGAAATCTCTGCGTATTTCTAGGGTGGGACCCTTCCGTTTCTTTAACCCTCCAAAACAGCGAAACAAATGACATGCAAAAAATTCTCGGCGGAAAAAACTTGGATGAAATTTTAAACAACCAGCCGGATATCGAAGCCGCGCGGATCGCCTTGCGACAAAAAAGAAAAGTGCGCGTCGCGCAATGGGCGGAGTATTTTCCAAAGCTTTCCTTGCTCGGCGAATACGGCGTTAGCGGCGAAAAGCCGTCGGACGCCAAAGACGTGTATCTTTTAGGCGCGGAAGTCACCATGCCTGTTTTTGACGGCGGTGAAAGAGCCGCAAAAGCCGCCGAATCAGCGGCGGAAGAGAGAAAAAGCGAAGAGAACCTGTCTCACACTGAGAGACAAATAAAATCCGACATCTTACTCAAGCAGGAAAACCTGATCATTTCGGAAAAATCACTTCAAGCCGAAGAAACCGCGCTTTTGGCCGCGCATCAAGCCATGAAAGAAGCGGATCAAAAATCAGAGCTCGGCGTTATCAGTTTTTGGGATAAACTTTACGCGGGTTTTGAACTTGAATCCGCTAAAATCCGTCACGAAGAAGCGTCGGCAAATTATATTTTTTCTCTGATGTCATTGCTTCGCGTTGAAGGTAAAATGGAAATACTATCCAGGAAAGGGACGTCGTGAATTTAAAAAATTTAACTATTTTATCCCTATGTTTTTTTCTGTCCGGCTGCAATCATTTATTTTCCGGAAACGAATTGAAATTTTCAGGCACCGTCGAAGTCACGGAACACTCACTCTCCTTTCCCGTGCCAGCGCGCATCTCGGAAATCAACGCGGAAGAGGGCAGCGACGTCAAAAAAGGCGATATTCTGGCTGTTTCCGACCGTTATGAACAAACCAAAAAAGATTACCAGCGTCTCGAAGCGCTTCTTAAAATAGGTGGCGCCGACTCCCAAACCGCGGAACATGCCAAACTTGCCATGGAAGACCAAAAAATCGAAAGCCCCGTTGACGGCGAGATCCTGGTCAAAGCGCATCAATCCGGCGAAACCCTCACGGCAGGCTCTCCTGTTCTGATTTTGGGAGAAATCTCTTCCCCCTG